>CANSWW010000235.1 GCA_947650845.1 uncultured Lachnospiraceae bacterium | reverse complement strand
GGGGCTTCAACCCCGAATACTATTATCGAGGAGGTTCATACGAATGTCGGAATTAAGTTTTGAACAATTGTTGGAAGGATCACTAAAAAAAATACGGACAGGAGAAGTTGTAGCTGGTAAAGTCTTTGACGTAAAGCCTGATGAAATCATTGTGGATATCGGTTACAAGTCGGACGGTATCATTCCGCGCAATGAATATACGAACGATTCTTCCGTGGATCTGACCGATTTGGTGAATGTGGGGGATGCCATTGAAGCCAAGGTCGTAAAGGCTAACGACGGCGAGGGACAGGTAATCCTGTCCACACGCAAGCTGCAGGCCGAGCGCGGCAGCAAGATGCTGGAGGAAGCGTTTGAGAATAAGAGCGTACTTACCGCCAAGGTGTCGCAGATCATGAGCGGCGGCCTGAGCGTGATGGTGGACGGTGTGCGGGTATTCATTCCGATCAGCCAGATTTCCGACAGCTATGAAAAAGATCTGGAGAAGTATAAGGATGCCGAGATTGAATTTGAGCTGATTGAATATAATCCCAAGAAACGCCGCGTGATCGGCAGCCGCAAGCAGCTTCTCTTAGCCCGCAAGGCGGAGATGCAGCGTGAGCTGTTTGAGAGGATCGAGGTGGGACAGACCGTAGAGGGCACCGTAAAGAATGTCACCGATTTTGGCGCCTTCATCGATTTGGGCGGCGCAGACGGCCTGCTGCATATTTCCGAGATGAGCTGGGGCCGTGTCGAGAATCCCAAGAAGGTATTCCACACCGGCGATGTTGTGACAGCCTTTATCAAGGATATCAACGGCGATAAGATTGCCCTGAGCATCAAATTCCCGGAGAGCAACCCTTGGGTGACGGCCGATGAGAAGTACGCGGTCGGCAATATTGTGACAGGCCGTGTGGCCCGTATGACCGATTTCGGCGCTTTTATCGAGCTGGAGCCGGGGATCGACGCGCTGTTGCACGTATCGCAGATTTCCCGCGAGCATGTAGAAAAGCCCGGCGACATCTTAAAGATCGGCCAGATCATCGATGCCAAGGTCGTGGATTTCAACGGCGAGGATAAGAAGATCAGCCTGAGCATGAAGGCCTTGGAGAATTACGCGCCGATGGATGCGGAGACGGTGTACAGCGATCCGGAGGAGGAGAGCTATACCGAGGAATATACGGAAGAATAAGAAATGAGAGCTTGAATACGCCCTCCGGCTATGCTAAACTGGTGACAGGGATGCAGAGCCGGAGGGCGTATTTGCCCTTATCGCCGGCACTTCCACATGGCATGCACATAGGCATTCCAGAAAGCGCTGTTAAAGAGCAAAGCCGCATTCTCTTCGTTCGTCTCCCATTCCAGATAAAAGCCTTTCTCTTTCCGCTCCCGGCGAAAGACGACGCAGGATTCCTCTGAAAGCTCCATCCCGTCCGGGCAGGGCAAAAAGACGCCTGTTTTCTTTACATAGCAGTTTTCCTTCGTGGCTTTTTGACGGTGCCCGGGATCGACAAAGACGCCGACGCTTTTATGGACGGCCCGGTCCTCATCCGGCAGATAAAAATAGTCCTTTGTATTGGGAAAGAAGTGCTTGAGCGTCTGCTCGCACAGCGGCACGGCCAGGCGGATGCGCTGCTTCGCGGCGGTTAAGTAGACGCCGCAGTCTAAGCGCAGGGAAATCGGTCGCGGCAGGCTCACGGGGCTTTGCAGGGAGACAAGCAGTTCGGTGCGTGACGAGCCGTCTAAAGCGGCCGCCGCGTGAAGCGTTTGCTCGGACAGTGTGTAATCGGCCTTCATATAATCGTCGAGATTCAGGGCGGCTAAGAGCTTCGGCATATTGCGGACATCCTCGTCGTTATGTAAAAGCAGCGCTTTCAGCCCCAGCGGGGAGTGAGTCGCCAGATACTCTTCATAGACGGCGATCAGCTGACCGCCGTCAAAGGGATCCGTCCGGTCAATGCACAGATACTCTTCGATGGCTTTCTGGCGCAGGCTCGCAAGCCCCAAAACCGCCTTGTAGGGGCGGATCGAGCGGTAGAGGTCCATGTGTTCAAAGGAATCCAGCAAAAAGGGCTGCTTGTACCGCTCATATTTCTGGCGCAGATACGGCAGGTCAAAGCCATTGCCGTTAAAGTGCAGCAGCAAAACGCCGGGCGGCAGGGCTTGGAGGTATTCGTGAAAGGCGGTCAGCACGGCCGGCTCGTCGGCCGCGTTTTCCGCAAACCACTGATGCAGCCGGAAGGAGGCGCCGTCCGTGAAAAGGCAGCCGATCAAATACAATTGGGAGGTGCGGGCCGACAGTCCGGTCGTCTCGATATCAAAAAATAAAAGCCCGGCCGGGTTTCCCAGCTTTTCATAAGAATAGGGCAAAGTCCCCGTATACGCATCTGTAATCGTCCGCATGCAGTCATCCTCCTCGTGATTCTACCGAGAATATACCACATCTTTTGTCCGCTGGCAAGCGTCCCTGAACATCTGTGCGATTTTCAATTGCCAGCGCTTCCAAAATATGATATACTGATCGCACGAAGGAGTGCATACAAAATGATTTCCTATATAAAAGGCGAATTGGCCGAGATCGAAGAAGATACGATCGTGGTCGAGGCCGGCGGTATCGGCTACCGTATTCTCATACCGGCATCCTTGTTTCAGGAGCTGCCGGCCGTCGGCCGCAAGGTACAGATTTACACGCACTTTCAGGTCAAAGAGGATTCGATGAGCCTCTATGGCTTTTCGTGCCGGGAGGACGTGCGGATGTTCCGGATGCTGATCGGCGTAAGCGGCATCGGGCCGAAGGGAGCGCTGGGGATTTTGTCGGTGCTCTCGCCGGACGATCTGCGGTTTGCCGTACTGGCGGAAGACGCGGCCGCGATCGCGAAGGCGCCGGGCATCGGCAGGAAAACGGCGCAGAAGTGTATCCTGGAATTGAAGGACAAGCTAAGCCTGGAGGAAGCGGTGCGTATAAAGCTGGATCACGGCCAGGCGGCGGATGCGGCGGCAGGCGCGCGCGACGAGGCGGTGCAGGCGCTGGCGGCCCTTGGCTATTCGGCGGCCGAAGCGATGCGGGCGGTGAAGCTGGCCGAGGGAGAGACGGCCGAGGAGCTGATCAAATCGGCTTTGAAACAGATATAGTACGGGGGAACGCAGCGTGGAAAAACGGATGATTACGACCGATTTTACAGAAGAAGATATACCGATGGAAGGCAGCCTGCGCCCTCATACTCTGAAGGAATATATCGGCCAGGAGAAGCTAAAGGGGATGCTCGACATCTATATTCGGGCCGCGAAGGACAGAAAAGAGCCGCTGGATCATGTGCTGCTGTACGGCCCGCCGGGCCTGGGAAAGACGACGCTGGCCGGGATTATCGCGGCCGAGATGGGCGTCCATATGAAAATTACCTCCGGCCCGGCGATCGAAAAGCCTGGGGAGATGGCCGCGATCCTCAATAATTTAAAAGAAGGCGACGTCCTGTTTGTGGATGAGATCCATCGTCTGAACCGCCAGGTAGAGGAAGTGCTGTACCCGGCGATGGAGGATTTTGCGATTGACATCCTGATCGGCAAGGGGCCGACGGCGCGCTCGATCCGCTTAGACCTTCCGGGATTTACGCTGGTAGGGGCGACGACACGGGCGGGACTTTTAACCGCGCCTCTGCGCGACCGCTTCGGCGTCGTGCACCGGCTGGAATTTTATACGCAGAGCGAGCTGGAGACGATCGTGCAGCGCTCGGCCGGAGTGCTGCACGTGCAGCTGGAGGCGGCCGGGGCGGCGGAGATCGCTTCCCGCTCCCGGGGGACGCCGCGCCTGGCCAACCGCTTTTTGAAACGGGTGCGCGACTATGCGCAGGTGCGTCATAACGGGGTGATTACGGCCCGGGTGGCGCAAAGGGCCCTGGATCTTTTGGACGTGGACCGCCTGGGGCTTGACCAAGCGGACCGTAATATCCTGTATACGATGATTGAAAAATTCGGCGGCGGGCCGGTCGGCCTGGAGACGCTGGCGGCGGCGCTGGGGGAGGATGTGGGGACGCTGGAGGATGTGTATGAGCCGTATCTGATTCAAAGCGGGTTTATCAACCGCACGCCCCGGGGGCGCACGGTCACGGAAACGGCGTATCGCCATTTGGGATTGGCGGTCCCGGGCTTGTAATTTTTTTCCGGATACGCTATACTGATTGACAGAGAGGTGGCCAGGCAGATGGAAAATAAAAATTATACGGAAGTCTATATCGGCGGCAAGGTGTATACTCTGGGCGGCTTTGAGGAGGAGGAGTATCTTCAGAAGGTAGCGGCCTATGTCAATACGAAGGCCAGCGAGCTGAGGAACCAGCAGGGTTTTTTGCGGCTGGGGGCTGATTATCAAAATGTGCTGCTGCAGCTGAATTTGGCCGACGATGTGTTCAAAACCAGGCGTCAGACGGCGGCGGCCGAGAAGAAATTTTCTGCCTACGAAAAGGAAACCTACAATGTGAAGCATGACCTGGTGGCGGCGCAGATGAAGCTGGATACAACGACCGAGCAGCTGGAGAAGGTAGAGACAGACTTTGAGCGGGCGGTTAAGGTGGCGAGGACCGTGCAGCGGGA
>CANSWW010000234.1 GCA_947650845.1 uncultured Lachnospiraceae bacterium | reverse complement strand
GCAGAGGACGGTAGCCTTATCGCTGAAACTGGCAGAAATAGATTTTGTAAGGCGGAAAATGGCGGCTGGTGATTCTCTATTGGCTTGTGGAGCAGGAAGTGATACGCTTTAATGAATTGCAGCGGAAAATCGGGACGATTACCTATAAGACGCTGAGCACGGAATTGAAGGCGATGGAGGCCGATGGGCTTGTGATCCGCAAGGAGTATCCGCAGATACCGCCGAAGGTGGAGTATAGCCTTTCAAAGAAGGGGCGCTCCTTGCTTCCGATTATGGAGAGCATGTGCCAATGGGGATTGGAGAACAGCGGGAAGGTTTTTTGACGTTTACTTTTGGTTTTTTGTTGAGAGGGAGTGGGATGGAGTGGGACAGAATGGAATGAGTGTAGAGATGGGCGCGGATGTGAGAATAGGCATGGGCGTAAGAAAAATGTAAGGAAAAGATCCTGATATTTTACTGACAAAACAGAGAGACTGTGTTAAAGTATAATCAATAAAAGGGAGTAGCCAACACAAGGAAAACTAAAAAGTGGATCGAGATCGTCAAGACGATGGAAACATCCGTATCGATGAAATGGCAAGACTTTTATGGCAGCAGGCCTGTTGCGGTAAGGGTCTTTTTTTGAACCTGCAAAATGGCTTATGTAAACGAGAACGCGACAGAGCTGCGAAGGGGATGTCCGGGGAACACGGACCGGCAACAAAGAAACGCCGCAGGGGCGCAGCAGGATGACCGAGGAACACGGACCGGCAACAAGGAAGCGCTACAGAGGCGCAGCAGGAAGCCCGGGGAACACGGGCAAATAACAAGGAAAGGAGGAGGGCCCTTGTATGCGGGGCCGGAAACAAGCATACAAATACACGGAGCAGGTAAAAACAAGAGGACGAGAGGAGAAAAGTATGAATTTCTTATTAGAGAATTTGGGATGGATTATCGGGATTATTGCAGCGATCGTATTGCTAGGCATCATTGCCTCGGGATATGTAAAGGCTCCGCCGGATACGGCGTTTATCATTTCCGGCTTGCGCAAGAAAACGATCATCGGGAAGTCGAGCGTGAAGATTCCGTTTTTGGAGAGGCTGGACCGATTGAGCCTGAAGCTGATCCCGATTGATGTAAAGACCTCGAGCGCGGTGCCGACGGCGGATTATATCAACATCCAGGTGGACGCGGCGGTCAATGTGAAGATCAGCAGCGAGGAGGACCGTCTGAAGCTGGCGGCGGAGAATTTCTTGAACCAGCCGACGGATTACATCGCGCGGGTGGCCAGAGAGGTGCTGGAGGGCAATATGCGTGAGATCGTGGGCCGGATGCGTTTAGAGGAGATGGTGAGCGATCGGCAGAAGTTCGCGAACCTCGTGAAGGAGAACGCGGAGCCGGATCTGGCGGCGATGGGCCTGGATATCGTAAGCTTCAATGTGCAGAATTTCACCGACAGCAACGGCGTGATCGACGACCTGGGTATTGACAATATTTCGCAGATCAAGAAGAAGGCGGCGATTGCCAAGGCGGAGGCCGAGAAGGAGATCGCCGTGGCGAAGGCGGATGCCGACCGCCAGGCGAACGACGCCCGCATCAACGCGGAGCGGGAGATCGCGATTAAGAATAATGAGCTGGAGATTCAGAAGGCGGATTTAAAGACGAAGTCGGATACGAAGAAGGCGGAGGCCGACGCGGCGTACGAGATTCAGAAGGAGGAGCAGAGAAAATCCATCGAGGTGACGGCGGCGGAGGCCAATATCGCCCGCGAGGAGAAGAACATCCTCTTGAAGCAGAAGGAGGCCGAGGTCATGGAGCAGGCGCTGGACGCGCAGATTCGCAAAAAGGCGGAGGCCGAGCGTTTTGCCCGCCAGCAGAAGGCGGAAGCGGAGCTGTTTGAGCGGCAGAAGGAGGCGGAAGCGCGTAAGTTCCAGATTCAGAAGGAGGCGGAGGCGCAGAAGGCCCAGGCCGAGGCCGACCGCTATTCGAAGGAGCAGGATGCCATCGGTATTCGCCAGGTGGGCGAGGCGGAGGCCGAGGCGATCCGCGCGAAGGGCCTGGCGGAAGCGGAGGCCATGGAGAAGAAGGCGGAGGCGTACCAGAAGTACAATAACGCCGCGATGGCGGAGATGTTAATCCAGGTGCTGCCGGAGGTGGCGGCGAAGATCGCGGAGCCTTTGACGCAGATTGATAAGATTACGATCATCGGCGGCGACGGAAATAGGAGCGGCGTGGACGCGGTGGCCGGCAATGTACCGGCGGTGATGACGCGGCTGTTTGAGACGATGAAGGAAACTGTGGGAATTGACCTGAATGAGATCGTGAAGGCCGATACGTACGATGCTAAGGTGACGCGCAATCTGAATGTGAGCGGCTTTAAGCAGGCGGACGGCGAAGCGGCGCTTGCGGCTTTGAACGAGCTGGAAGGGGACGGGGCGGAAACGCCGGAGGCATAGGAAAGAGGCAAAGAGCGGAGGGCGGGACGACCAATTGACAAAGGCGGCGGGGATTGAAAGCCCCGCCGTTTTGTGCTATACTCGGAAAAGAGGAAAGAGAGGTCTTTTATTATGGAAGAGATAAAGCGTTTGAAACGGGAATTAAAGTACGAAGGGGTGGTCGTGGATATCTATTCGGATACGGTTGCCCTGCCAAACGGCAATACTGCTCACTGGGATTTCATTCACCATGACGGGGCGGCTGCGGTGGTGCCGGTACGAAGCGACGGGAAAATCCTGATGGTGCGCCAGTACCGCAATGCGCTGGACCGCGCGACGTTGGAGATACCGGCGGGCAAGGTAGATAGCCCCGATGAGCCGAAGATCGAGTGCGCGCGTCGGGAGCTGGAGGAGGAGACCGGCTACCGCGGGGGGAATTTGCAGTACCTAATCAGTGTGAATACGACGGTTGCCTTGTGTGATGAGCTGATTGAGATTTATGTGGCGACCGATTTAACGCCGATCGGCCAGCATCTGGATGAGGATGAGTTTGTGGATGTCGAGGCCTGCGATCTGGAGGAGCTTTGCCGGATGATTTACGCGGGGGAGATGCGAGATTCCAAGACGGTGGCGGCGATTTTGGCCTACAAGGATAAATACGGAAAATAGGAGAACGCCGGCCGTTTCCGGGGACAGGGCGGCGTTTTGACAGAAAAATGTGGTAAGGCGGCATTCTGCGGCATAGACTTTCTTTGGGAGTAGGAGAGGGGGCCGGAGCATGCCGCGTTTTCATATTCAGATCCGGGAGCGACACAAATTGCTGATTCTTTTTTTTCTGGGAGTGCTGGGGAGCGCCTGCTTTATCCGCTGTGTGGGAATTGGCATGGAGGAAGAGATTTATGCCAAGGGTCGGGTGTTTTTTTCGGGGCTGGCAGCGGACTTGGCGAAGGAGGACGGGCTGTTCTGGCGCTGCGTCGGGAGGCGGGGGCTGCTTCCGATCGTGTGGGCGGGCCTTAGCTTTACGGCGTTTGGCCTGGCATCGCTGTATTTATTCTGGATCTATTTGGGATTTTCCATGACGACGGCCCTGTGGGTGGCCATGGTTTTTGGCGGCTGGAGGGGGCCGTTTTACTTTTGGGGACTTTTGTTTCCGCAGTACCTTTTGTACGTGCCGGCCTTGCTTTTAATCTATACGTCTTGTCTGCAATGGAACCGTTTCTGGCGGATTCGGCGTGCGCCGGTCCGGCGACTTCCGGTGGGGAGCCCGCAGCTGCGCCGCTTTTTTGCGCGCAATTTACTGGGGTTTATGCTGATAGTGGCCGGAGCCTATGTGGAGAGTCAATGGAATCCTTGGCTTCTCAAGAAAATTTTTATCAAAATGTAAGAAATTTGTAAAAAAAGTTTGCTTTTCGGAGAAATTACGCTTATAATATAAGAAGGAGAAACTATACAGGGGAAGGGAAAGGAACAGAAGATGCGGGAAGCGATTCAAAGCTACATTACTTATCTGAGAGAGGCGAAGAATGCCGCCTATAATACAGTGATTTCTTACGAGCGGGACTTGCGGAAAATGAAGGACTACATGGAGAAGCAGGGAATCTGGACGGTGGATAAGGTAACGCCTACGGCGCTGAATGCGTATGTATTGTATCTGGAGAGCAGCGGGATGTCATCAGCCACGATTTCCAGGACGGTGGCGGCGCTGCGGAGATTTTTTGACTATCAGTGCAAGCACGGCAGGTGCAGTCAGGACCCGACGGAGCTTTTAAAGGCGCCCAGGGTGGAGCGGAAGGCAGCGCGGACCGTGTCGAAGGACGAGCTGAGCCGGCTGTTGGACATCCAGGCCGAGGGGCCGAAGCAGCTGAGGGATCGGGCGATGGTTCTGTCCATGTGCCAGGGAATCCGGGCCAGCGAGGTTATCGGTCTGACGCTGGATGACATGAATCTGGATTTGGGCTATCTGGTCCTGCGGGGCGAGAGGCAGGCTCGCACGGTGGCGATCGGGGACAGCCTGGATGAGGCGCTGCGCTCCTATCTGGCGGACGGACGCAATACGCTTTTGCGGCATCGCAAGAGCAACGCGCTGTTTTTAAACTGCAACGGCGGAGGCTTAAGCCGTCAGGGTGTATGGAAGGTCGTGAAATATTACGGCGAGAGGGCCGGGATTCCGGAGCTGACGCC
>CANSWW010000233.1 GCA_947650845.1 uncultured Lachnospiraceae bacterium | reverse complement strand
ATCATGGTTGGCAAGGATGGAGAGCCGGGAAGCGGTCTGCAGTTTGATACGGCCTGCAGCGAGGACATTTTGGACCGCAACTGGCAGCGGCTGATTCTGACGCATCTGGCGGAGCGAATCCATCCGGGCGTGCTGACCGGTTCGGAGATTACGGATATGCGGATTACGCTGATCGGCGGGCGGGCGCACAAGAAGCATACGGAGGGCGGCGACTTTCGGCAGGCAACCTACCGGGCGGTGCGCCAGGGCTTGCGAAAGGCGGAGAGTATTCTGCTGGAGCCGGTGTATGATTTTCGGCTGGAGCTTCCCGGGGAAAGCCTCGGGAGGGCCATGGCGGATCTGCAGCGCATGGGCGGCAGCTTCGGGCTGCCGGAAAGCGAGGGGGATCGGAGCGTCCTGACCGGCCGTGTCCCGGCGGCCGCGCTTGCCGATTACGGACGACAGGTGACAGCTTATACCGGCGGCCGCGGGCAGCTTTCCTGCACGCTTCGGGGATATGAACCCTGTGCGGATGCCGAAGCCGTGATCGCGGCCATCGGCTACGACGCGGAGAGCGATACGGACAATCCGACCGGCTCGGTGTTTTGCGCCCATGGGGCCGGATTTGTGGTGCCGTGGGATCAGGTGGACCAATACGCGCATGTGGATTGCGGCCGGCGGCCCGGGGAGGGGAACGGGGCGGAGACCGATGGGGAGACAGGCTCCGAAAGCCGGCCGGCCGCAGCCGCTTTGGCGGGAGCCGGCTTGACCTGGAAAGAGGAGGAGGAGCTGAAGGCGATCTTTGAGCGCACATACGGTCCGGTAAAACGGCGGGACGCGCTGGAGGAAACAAGAAAGAGTTGCAAGAACGAGAATACGGCGGGCAAAAGCCGCACGGGCTCGTTGCCAGCCGCGGAGGAATATCTGCTGGTGGACGGCTACAATATCATTTTTGCCTGGGAGGAACTAAAAGAGCTGGCAAAGGCCAGCCTGGAAGCGGCCCGCGGCCGTCTGCAGGATATTCTCAGCAATTATCAGGGATACCGTAAAATGACGCTGATCCTGGTATTTGACGCATACAAAGTGGAGGGCGGCGTCGGCGAGGTCTTGAGATACCATAATATCCACGTAGTATATACGAAGGAGGCGGAGACGGCCGACCAGTATATCGAAAAGACCGTGCATCGCATCGGACGCCGCCATGCGGTGACGGTGGCGACCTCCGATGCCCTGGAGCAGGTAATCATCCTCGGCGAGGGCGCGCGGCGGATTTCTGCGCGGGAATTTTGGGAAGAGGTGCAGGGCACGGAGCAGGAAATTCGCAATGAGCATTTAAACCGGTCGGTTGGCGGCCGGAATTATCTCTTTGATCAGATGGACGAGGGGCTGGCGGAAGAGATGGAGCGAAGGAGGCTGGGCGGGGGTGCAAATATAAAAAAGAATGGTAAAACTGGAATATGACGATAAATATTCTGATAAAATACTTTTCATAAGAATTCCCCTCTAAAATGTAGAACTATTTCTGGCTTGATCTTGCTTTTTGTCAAACAAAGAGTTAAAATACAGTTAGGACAATATCATAACAATTACATTTTTTGTCCAAGATGCAAAGGAGGGATTTGCAATGAGCAAGATCAAGCTACAAAAGCGAGCGGCTGTGCTGTTGATTGGCTGTATGCTGGTATTTGCGGGCTGTAATGCGGCCCCGGCAGATGCCGCCACAGCTCCCGGCACAAGCGCTGCCCCTGAGACGACGGCAGCGCCGGCTACGACTGCCGCGCAGGAAACGCAAGCGGCTCCTGAAACCACAGCGGCGGGGGAAGCCTCTGAGACGACGGCGCCTGAGACAGCGGCCACAGGAGAAAAGACCGGGACCAAAGAGGATTACGAGGATGTTCTTCCTTATCTGATGGGATCGGATAAAGCGATCGCGCCCGATGAATACTACGAGGGTATGACGTTTATTGCCGACATGTTCGACACCTGGGCTAATATTGGTGAGGAGCACGCGCCGGAAGTCCGTACGTTGCAAAGCGGCGTAAAGGTACAGAGGACGCCTTCGGAATACGGCGTATACGCCTGGATGATTAACGGCGAGAATATTTCTTATAATACCTATTTCCTCAATGCGGACAATCGCGGATGCGGCGCTTGTCACGAGAACTTAAACGACACGCTCCGAAATATGCCGTTCCAGCATCCGGCGGTGTGGAACGACGCGCTGGATAATCAGGGTACGGTGGAGAGCTGCTTGTTCTGCCATACATATACGCATGGATACTGCATCAGCGACTATGATTTCGGTACCTTTATCCATGGCCTGCATTATGGCCCCGATGTAAAAAATGTCTTTGAGACGATGGACGGTACCTGCACGTCCTGCCATAATATGACGTCCGACGGACAGGGCATCGCGCTTTGGGACGTGGTGAAGTATGACAAGATGGTGGGCATCGTGGATGTTCCTGAGGTGCAGGGCCAGTTCAACTATACGCAGGACTTTGTACAGACACAGGAGGAGCTGTTTACCTATGACTGGCTCCATTCGTACTATGACGCACTGCGCAGAGGCACCGGCGCCAATGGTTTGAATATCGAATATCCGGAAGCGTTCTATGATGAGTGGACGATCACGGTGGAGGGCAACGTAGCCTCTCCTTACACCGCGTATTTGAAGGATCTGATTGCGGAAGCAGAGCAGGCCGGCGTGGTTGTAACTAAGGTTTCCAAAATGCACTGCACCTGGAACGCCATCGGCGGCGGCGGGATCGGGCAGGTGGAGATTACCGGCATTCCCGTATCCTGGCTGATTGACAAGGCCGGCGGCTATCTGCCCGGCTCCACCGGCGTAAACTGTAAGCGCGCGGACGGCGGCGATCCCGATCGTTCCTGGTCATTGGAGCATCTGCCCGAGGCGTATCTCGTATATGAAATCGGCGGCGAGCGGATCGACCCCACTCACGGCGCCCCTTGCTGCAACTGGGTAGAAGCGGTAGACGCGCAGTCCTGCACCAAGACGCCCGACACATATGTAGTGCGCAGCGAAGAAGATGCGTTTGACTATAACGGCGGCGCCGGCACGCCCAACGGCTGGTTTGGCGAGGACGGCGAATACACTAACAATCCCAACGCGACTATTTTGGGCGTGCCGGAGGGCCTGATTGTACAGACGGGAGAAACGTTCCAGTTCCATGGCTATGCTGACGCTTACAACGAGAAGATCGCCGCGGTGGAGTTTTCCATGGATGGCGGCAATACCTGGACCACGTATGAGATCGGCGATACCGATGTGAACCGCCTTCTTACCTGGACATACGATTTTACCCCGGAGACGGACGGATCGTATCTGCTGATGGTGCGCGCAGTCACCGAGACCGGCCGCATCAGCCCGTCCTGCCACAAGGTTATGATTACCGCCAGAAGCGATGCGAACGAATTGGAATAAGGAGAGGATCATTATGAAGAAAAATAGTGCAAAAATCATGTCCGGCGTTGCCGGTGCAACCCTTCTTCTCTCCGGCTATGCCAATCTGACACCGGAGCAGGACAAAGCGCAGAAGGATCTGGTCCCTGCCTCGCAGACCGAGACCTCGGACCTTCAGGCCGAGTATGAGGTAAACGGATATCAGGTGGAAGCAAGCGTCAGTGAAAGCACGGCCTACAAAAAGGTGGCCAACGTAGAAGGGAGCTTCCTGTTCAGCCAGGACGTATTAAGCCCTGCCGATGATATGTTTAATATCTTTGGAACGGCGGTTACGGGAGTCTGCGCGAGCCCGTCCTTTGCGACGGAGCGTTCCGCGGACGAGGAGCATTATCTGAATATCAGCGGGAACTTGAAGAAACAGTACACCGTAAAGGTGCAGGAGGCAGCCAAGGAAAACAGTGAGTCCAGAGTTCTCAAGTGCTCCTGTGCCACGGGCGGTTCCGTAGCCAATGTCCAGGTGATCGGTGTTCCGCTGTCCGCCGTGATCCGTATGGAGGAGCTGGAGGACGGTGTCAATACGGTTACCGTAAGGGGCAGCGACGGCTATGGTATAAGCCTTCCCTTGACGTATGCGCTGGAAAAGAAGGCAATGATCGTATATAGCGTCAATGGAGAGGATGTTCCCAGCCAAACCCAGTTTTGGGTACCGGAAACCGTGGCGCGCTATTTTACCCGCGACGTGGTATCGATTGAATTGACGGCGGAAGAAGAGGCGCCGGAAGTACAGGGACCGGCCGATGAGTACCGTGCCAAGGTAAATGTGCTCAATACCTCGGAGGGCTGTACGTTCCATGCAGGCCAGGAAATTGTTTTTGAAGGCTATGCCGATGATTGCGGTTCTTCGATCGCAGCAGTGGAATTCTCCATGGACGGCGGGGAAACCTGGACGGTCTGTGAGACGGAGGGAGCGACCGCGGACAAATGGGTGTTTTGGAATTTCTCTTACACTCCGCAGGAGGCTGGCGTATACCAGCTGACCGCCCGGGCCAGGACCGCCGACGGCGTTGTCAGCCCCCTGGCATCCTCCCTGCTGTTTACGGTAGAGTGAGAGAGCGTCTGTCCCGGCAAGGCGGGAAGATTTAAGAAGTAAAGGATGAAAATCATAAAAAGGGCAGGAACCGAAAAAGAGGGTTCCTGCCCTACCTCGTTTATGAACCGATG
>CANSWW010000232.1 GCA_947650845.1 uncultured Lachnospiraceae bacterium | reverse complement strand
TATGTTGCTCTCCCAGCTGTTGCAGAACTCACTATTCAAAAATCAGAAAAATAAATCAAAAATAAGCAGGCAGTATATAGTCTGCTTGAGAAGAATTCTTATTACGCAACCAGTGTGCCGGGCAGTGCGCCTGCCCGGCACACTGTTATAAAATCTAACGATTTCTCCTGAAACCTCTCGATTTCGTCGAAAAAGCTCACTCAACCTCAATCCCGACAATCTCATCAAACCGAATCTCCGTCCCCACCACCTGCAAAACCTGCCGCTCTCCATCCACGCGCGCCACCAGCCCGGATTGTCGGATACACTCCCCGTCCCGGTCAAACAGCACGGTCACCATATCACCGGGCCGCAGCCCGCGCAACACGCGGTCGATCTCTTCGGCCCGGTCGTCCGCCAGATCCCCGCGCGTGACAACCGGGCGCTCTCGCTCGGCAAGCGCCTCCCGAAACCCCTTCAAAGCATCAAACGGCATAAACAGCTTTGCCCGCGCCGCATGCGCTCCCGCTCCTTCAATCCTCCCCACTCTTATGCCCTCCAATCTGCCGGTTCCGTTCCCGGGCGGTAGCAGCCCTCAGCAAATCCATCCCCCGCAAAACCGCGTTCCGGCCAAATTTCTTTTTAATATCTAATACCGCCTCTTGGAGCCGCCGTTCACGCTCCCTGCGTGCCGGCGCCGTAAACAAATCATACTGCTCATAAGACAGCTCGGTCACCTGGAAAGCAAGGGAGATCCTTCGCACCGGTACCGACCGGCTTACATTCGCCTCATACAGCTGCGTCAAACAGGAGGTAATCTCCCGCACTGAATCCGTCGTCGCCGCCAAAGCCGCCGACTTGTGCAGCGAAGGAAGCCGCCCTCCGGAATATCCCACGTAAAGCGAAAGCGACTCCGCCGCCAGTCCCTGCTCTACAAGCTCCAGGCACAGCTCGTCCGCCATTTCCTTCATAACCAACAGCCCCTCGTCAAAACGATAATCCCGCATCAGCACCTGCGCGCTCGAAAGCGAACGGCTTTGCGGCCGGTACGCATGGATATCCGCAATCGTAACCGGCTCCCGCCCCCAAGCATGATCGATCAAATACTCCGCATCCACTCCGAAAAGCCGGTACAAAAACCCCTCGTCCGTGTGCGCTACCTGCCCCATCGTATGGATGCCATAACCGGAAAGCCGCCTCGCAGTCCCCGGCCCTACACGCCAAAAATCCGTAATCGGCCGATGGTCCCACAGCGCCTGCCGATAGCCCCCCTCGTCAAGCGACGCAATCCGGTCCGGCATATGCTTTGCGCAGATATCGAGAGCCACCTTTGCCAGATAGAGGTTCGTCCCCACGCCGCAAGCCGCCGGAATCCCCAAAAGAGACTGGATGTCCTCCATCATACGCCCCGCCAGCTCCCGCGCCGAAAGCCCATACAGCTCCAGATACCCTGTCACATCCAAAAACGCCTCATCCACCGAATAAACATGGATATCCTCCTTCGCCACATACCTAAGATAGATCGAATAAATATCCGCCGAATACCGGATATAAAGCGCCATCCGCGGCGAAGCCATAATATAAGGAAGGTGCGGCGGGATTTCATAGACCCGGCAGCGGTTGCGCACACCTGCCGCCCGCAGGGACGGGGAAACGGCCAGGCAGACCGTACCGTTTTCCCGCTCCGGATCGGCGACCACCAAATTCGCCCGCATCGGGTCAAGTCCCCGCTCCACACACTCCACCGAGGCATAAAACGACTTCAAATCAATGCACAGATACAAACGCCCGCCCATAGGATTCTCCTTTCCGTATTTTTGCCCCACCAAGGAAAGACAGTTTTATTATACCGAACATATGTTTGAAAGTAAAGAAGAAATTTATGGCATCCCCATTGATTTTCCCTGCGGCCCGTGTTATGCTACTTTACAAAAACAACGTCAAAAATCAAACGAAAGGACGCCCCGCCATGTCCATCCAGATCAAAAAGCTCGAAAAAGAGATCGGCGCCACCCTCTTCGAACGCGACGCCCGTAAAATGCGCCTAACGCCCGCCGGCCAGCTCGTACAGAAAACCTTTGCCTCCATCCTCGGCTCCTACAACGCGATGCTCTGGCAGGCCCGTTCCATTGAACAAGAACAAAAATGCCTCCGCATCGGCTACCATGGCCCCAGCGACTGGGCCGGTATTTTGAGCCTTTTCCGCCGCTGCCTTTCCCAAAACCCCGGCACCCGCATCCAAATCGAATCCGCCGAATACGGCGAGCTTGCCAAAAAGCTCGAACAAGGAAAACCCGACCTCGCCTTCCTCGAAGCAGCCGACGCGAAGGGCCGGGACGCCCTCAAATGGACGCCCCTCTTCGACGATTACGGCTGCTTCGCCATGGCCAAAGAGCACCCCCTTGCCGCCCTCAAACAGATTGCCCCCGCCGACCTGCGCGACCAGACCATCTACTTTAACCTCCGCCCCTCCGCCAGCATGCAGACCATCTTCCAAAAGCTCGTGCAATCCGGTATCCCCCCCGAAAAGCTGGCCTGCGTCGAAGGGACGGAGACCGCGATTGCCCAGGCTCTCGCCTACGGCGGCCTCGCCGCCGTCCCCATGACCTTCCAAAACGACAAAAACCCGCAGATTGCCTACGTCCCCAACGCAAGCCCCCTGGTACATATGGATTTCTGCCTTGCCTGGCGCGCCGAAAATGAAACCGGGTTCCTCCTGCGCTTTGTCGAACACAGCAAAGCCCATCCCTGGCCCAGGACAGCCCCTTGACCAGGCATTAACGTTATTTATAAAACCATTAAAATCTTTAAGTATAAAAAAATGCCCCTCTCTGATAAAATCAAAACGGAGCCGGAAAAACCGCCCAACCATACGATGGAGCATCCCCTACGTCCCGTAAGGGATACCAGACATATATATTGTAAAAGGAGAGGAGTAGTCACAATGAAAAACAAGATTTCCCGCCGAGACTTCCTGAAAGGCGCCGCCGCCGGAGCCGCCAGCCTTGCCGCTGCCGGCGTATTAGGCGCTTGCGCCTCGGATACCCAGGCCACGACGGCCGCCACCGAAGCTCCCACCCAGGCTTCCGAAGCCCCCGCGCCCGCCGCGTCCGCTTCCTCCGACACCTGGTATGACGCCGCGTACTTTGCCAAGCCCGCCCCCATCACGGATATTGCCGAAACCGTCGACACCGAGATCGTCGTCATCGGCGCCGGCAACGGCGGCTGTGTCGCGGCCGTATCCGCGGCCGACTTAGGCGCCAAGGTCGTATGAGTCGAAAAAAATGCCGCCCCGATTACCTGGGCCGGCGAAATGGGCGCTTACAATACCAAACTGATGAAAGAAAAATACGGCATCGAATACAGCCAGGAAGAGCTGAACGAAATCATCAACGACATCTGCCGCTACGGCTCCTACGAGGTAGACCAGCGCCTGATCGCCCTGTGGGTCAACGAATCCGGCCGCACGATGGACTGGTACATTGACAAAATGGAAGCCAAAGGCATCCACATGTTCATCGAAACCGACATGAAGGACACCCTCTACAAAAACGAAGTCCAGACCCACACCGTATACAAAGGCGACTTCGAGCCCCTGGGCCCCAACATGATGGGCAGCCAGATCGCCAACCCGGCCTGGGTTGAATACGCCGACGAAATGGGCGTAGACCGCCGCTTCGAGCATACCGCCTGCCAGCTTGTACAGGACGGGTCCACCCGCCGTATCACCGGCGTCATCATAAAGAGGAATGAGGACGGCGCCTATATCCAGGTCAACGCCAGCAAGGGCGTCATCGTAAGCACCGGCGGCTACGGCGGCAACCCGGAAATGATGGACGCCCTGCGCTACCGCGACAAAGACGCCATCTGCAACAACCTGGGCTGCGGCTTCGCCATGGGCGACGGCATCAAAATGGCCATGTGGTGCGGCGCCGCGATCGACCGCAACCATGCCGGCGGCTGTGCCTTCGACCGCGCTGCCGTCAACTTAGACCACCACGTAGGCGCGCCCTATGACAGCGCCCTTTCCGACATCTGGTGGCCCGGCAGCCAGCCCTGGCTCAACGTGAACACCCGCGGCGAACGCTTCACCAACAAGGATTTGCCCTACGACTTCCATATCAACGCCTGGCTGCGCCAGCCCGGCAAATACTGCTACCAGGTTTTTGACAGCAACTACTGGTCGGACGTCCAGGCCTTCCACACCACGATCTGCAGCCGCGTCGTAGCCGTAGAAGGCGCGAGAAACTCCGAAGTCCTGCCCGGCGTATTCCCCTGCAAGAGCGAGGAGGAGTTCTACAACGTTTATTTGAAGCCCGCGCTGGACTCCGGCAAGCTCAAACAGGCCGACACACTTGAGGAACTGGCCGCCCTTCTGGGCATGGAAGGCGAAGCCGCCGCTACCTTTGTAAAGAGCGTCGAACGCTACAACGAGCTCTGCGACAAAGGCATCGACGAGGACTTCGGCAAACAGAAAAAAGATATGACGCCCATCCGCAAAGGCCCCTTCTACGGCATTGCCATCGGCGAGTGGCTCTTGGCGACCATGAACGGCGTCAAGGTCAATACGAACCTCGAAGCCGTCGATGAAAACGGCGACGCCCTCGGCGGCCTCTACATGATCGGCAACGATATGGGCGGCTTCTTC
>CANSWW010000231.1 GCA_947650845.1 uncultured Lachnospiraceae bacterium | reverse complement strand
GAGCCGGTCCACTGCGGATCGGAGAAGATGTAGATATCGGCTTCCTTGCCATCGCCTACGGGCTTGGAATTCTTATACATCTTCACATACTCGTCGGACATATACTGGAAGTTTAACATCCAGTTGTACATGATATTTTCTTCGCCTTCGGGAATCAGCAGGTGCGCCTTTACCATGAACTCGGGATCCAGGCCCACAAACACCTCGGCATGGTACATCGTTTTCCAGCGGGACTCATACACCGCGTCCATCGCCACGATATCCAGGGCCGCGCAGTCCACGCCGGGCTCGCCGGAAATACGGCGGGCGGTCGCGTAACGGCCGGTGATCGCGCCGTCGTTGAACAGCAGCACCTTCGCGTCCTTTTCCAGGCCGAACTCCTCGCCCCTGTATACGGGCATGTCGGTCACGATCGTACCGGGAGAATTCTTCGCCAGCTCATACGCTTCCTTCAGAGTATTCACCTTTACCACATTATTGCCGTAAAAAGCAGCTTCGATGATCGACCGGGTCTTGGAAAAGCCGACCTTTCCCTTTCCAATCTCACTGATGGGGTAATATGCTTTCGTTGACATTGTTTTGTGTCCTCCTCTGTCCTAAATTTTTCTTCGTTTCTAAAAAAAACTGTTTCCGCGCGGGACCGTCCGCAGGCCCCCCGAAACATCTCCCTTATTATCTCTCTTTTTTTCGCAAATGTCAATTGCCATTCTGTTTAGGAATATGTGATTTCTCCTTCCAATTTGATATAAATATACCAATTGGCCAACCCCAGCAAAAACGGCCGCCATGGCCGAACCCGGGCTGCATTTCGGCAAAATCCCCGTGCGGCCCGCTCCGCCCGCATCACGCCCGCCGCAAACGCGCGCACAGGCGGTCCCACCACGACTGCGCCAAATACACAATCGTCTGGTCAAAAACGACCGCAAACAGGAGGCTAAGCCCCAGGGAAACCGCCGCCTGCACCGCGATCCCGGCCAAAACCAGGCTTTCCCCCCACAAAAACGGATTCAGCCCCAGCGTCCCCTCGCCCCAAATAAACATAATATACCAGTGGATCAGCAAAATCGAATAGCTGTAGCGGCTGATCAGGCGCACCAAAAGGCCGTTTTCTCTCCGCCGTCGCAAGACAGTCCGCATCACGGCCCCGGCAAACAGCATCATGAAGGGCGACTCAAAAGCCAGCCGCGAGCCAAGCTCCGGCCAATACTGATATAAAATCACTAAAATCACCGCCGACACGACTCCCGCCGCCTGCAGCATTCGCTCCCGCCGTTTCTCCATCGGCTGAACCGCCAGATACCCCATCACCAATACACCCGTCCAGCCAAAGAGAAAGCAGTCCGGCCCCCATTCCATATGTAAGAAAGCAAACAGCGTTTTTACCGAAGCGCCGGCCAGGATTAAAAGCCCCGTCCCTTCCAACACACGCCCAGGCATCTGTTTCAGCGCATACCGCAAAAACGGCGCTGCCAGATAGAGCCCGATGATCGTATAAATCAGCCAAAAATGCGGCGTCCATTGGTTGGGCCCCGTTACGATCGTCCGGGCCGCCGACAAAAACGATGCCGCCGACAAGCGAAGCTCCCCCGTATAGCGCAGATAAAACAGATAATACAAGACAAGCGGAATCACGACCCTTGAAAAGCGCCGAACATAAAACCGGCCAAGCGACTCCTCCCGCCAGGGCAGGATGAGCGCGCCGCTCAGCGCCACAAACAGCATGTTGCAGCCGTAGCTGAGAATCACAACGGCCGACAAAAGCCGACCGGCCGCCGCGAAATCTCCGTGGAGCTTCCCCTGCGCCATCGCCGCGCTGTGATACAGCAGCACAAGAAACGTCGTCAAGGCCCGCAGAAAATCATACTGCGGCACTCTCCCCTCTGTCCGAGGACCTAGAAGGAGCTGTCTGCCATAGGCATTCCACGACAGGCCCTGCCGTTTCCTTGCCCTTTCATGCGCCCGGAACACGCCTTCCAGGAGAAGAATCAAAATAATTATCTTTAATACTGCCTTTCCCATGCTACAGCTCCAGAATATCCCGGACCTGTGCCTCCATCCCCTCTACCGGGCAAAGCCGGTGGTGACAAATCGCCGCCTCCCGCAGCTCCTCCACCGCCGCCGGAATTTTCATGCCGCTTAAGCGAGCCAGCTCGTCCACACAGGCAAAGGCCTCCTTTTCCTCATCCCCGGCCGCACACCCCGGTTTTAGCGCCCGCAGAATGCTCGGAGCGAATTTGTACGGGCTGGCGGTCGAAACCACCAGCATTTTTGCGGCATCCCCCGTTTTCTCCCGGTAATCCGCCGCCACCGCCGCCGCCACCGCCGTATGCGTGTCCATCACATACCCACAGCGTTCAAAGACGCCGGCGATCTGCGCCGCCCCCTCTTTTTGCGTGGCAAAGCCGCCGTAAAACGGCTCCAGGCGTTTTTTCATTTCCCTGGTAATCGCGTAATTCCCGTTTCCTGCCAGGCTTTGCATAAAGTCCGCCGTAGCCTGCGCATCATAGCCGGTAATCTCATAAATCAGCCGTTCCAGATTGCTGGAAATCAAAATATCCATCGACGGAGAGCTCGTCAGGATAAACGGACGGTTGCGATCATACGAGCCGGTTGCAAAAAAGTCATAGAGCACCTTATTCTCATTGGACGCGCACAGCAGTTTCTTCACCGGCAGCCCCATCTTGCGCGCATAATAGGCAGCCAGGATGTTGCCAAAATTTCCGGTCGGCACCGCAATATTGATCTCTTCGCCCTCCGCGATTTCCCCCTCCCGCAGCAGGCTGGCATAGGCATAGACATAATACGCGATCTGCGGCACCAGACGCCCGATATTGATCGAATTCGCCGACGAAAACGCCAATCCGGCCCGCGCCATCTCCTCCCGCAGCGCGACATCCCCAAAAATCGCCTTCACGCCGTTCTGGCAGTCATCAAAATTCCCCTCGACCCCCACCACGGCCACATTCTCTCCTTTTTGCGTCAGCATCTGCCGCTTCTGGATCGCGCTGACACCGTCCTTCGGATAAAAAACAATAATCCGCGTGCCCGGCACATCCGCAAAGCCGCTAAGCGCCGCCTTGCCCGTATCCCCCGAGGTCGCCGTCAAAATGACCGCCTCCTGGCCGCCGCCGTTTTTTTTCATGGCCGTTGTCATCAGATACGGCAAAATCGACAGCGCCATATCCTTAAACGCAATCGTCGGCCCGTGGAAAAGCTCCAGAAAATAAACGCCCTCCACCTTGGCCAAGGGCGCGATCGCCTCCGTGTCAAATTTGTCGTCGTACGCCCCGGCAATACAAGCCTTTAGCTCCTCCTCCGTAAAATCGCTGAAATACAGCCGCATCACCTCATAGGCTACCTGGCGGTAATCCATTCCGGCCAGCTCGCGAAGCGGACACACAAGCTTAGGGATCCTCTCCGGAACAAACAGTCCCCCGTCCTCTGAAATCCCTTTTAAAATCGCCTGGCTCGCCAAAACCGGCTCCCGATCGCTGCACGTGCTTTTATATCGAATCTCCATCCTACGTGTCCCTTTCCTCTTTATTTCGAAAAAGTATACCACAGAGAGCTCCCTATGACAAGGAATTTGTTTCTAGGTATTGAAACAAATCGAAACTCTATGCTATAATCATCCGGTATTTGCAACTATACCACATCTAAAGAGAGGAAAACCGTTATGAAACTCGGAATCGTAGGGCTGCCAAACGTAGGGAAGAGCACCTTATTCAATTCATTAACCAAAGCGGGGGCCGAGTCGGCCAATTACCCGTTCTGCACCATTGACCCCAATGTCGGCGTTGTCGCCGTACCGGATTTCCGGCTCAAGCTCTTAACCGACCTGTACCACTCCCGCAAGACGACCCCGGCCGTCATCGAGTTCGTCGATATCGCCGGGCTTGTCAAGGGTGCTTCCAAGGGCGAGGGGCTCGGCAACCAGTTTCTGGCCAACATCCGCGAGGTGGACGCTATCGTCCATGTCGTCCGCTGCTTTGAGGACAGCAACATCGTCCATGTAGACGGCAGCATCGACCCGCTGCGCGACATCGAGACGATCAACCTGGAGCTGATCTTCTCCGACCTGGAAATTCTGGAGCGCCGTATCTCCAAGACCAACCGGGCCGCCATGAACGACAAGGCCCTGGCCAAGGAGCTGGACGTGTTAAAGCGGATCCGGGCGCATCTGGAAGAAGGAAGGCTCGCCAAAACAATGGCCTTTGAGGACGAGGATGAGCTTCTGTTCGTGCAGTCCTTAAACCTTTTGACCTGGAAGCCGGTTATCTTCGCCGCCAACGTAGCCGAGGATGACCTCGCCGACGAAGCCGCCGCCAACCCCTTCGTTCGGAAGGTACGCGATTACGCCGCCCAGACCGACAGCGAGGTCTTTGTCGTCTGTGCCCAGATCGAACAGGAGCTGTCCGAATTGGACGAAGAAGAAAAGCAGATGTTCCTCGAGGACCTGGGGCTTTCCGAGTCCGGCCTCGACAAGCTCATCAAGGCCAGCTACTCCCTGCTGGGCCTCATCAGCTACCTTACGGCCGGCGAGCAGGAGACACGGGCCTGGACCATCAAAAAAGGCACCAAAGCCCCCCAGGCCGCCGGCAAAATTCACTCCGATTTCGAGCGCGGCTTC
>CANSWW010000230.1 GCA_947650845.1 uncultured Lachnospiraceae bacterium | reverse complement strand
GGAATTATGTGAAAGAAAGGGAGTAGAAATCATAGAGGCAAATGCGTGCCCTGATTATACCCGTCGAAACCGGCAGCGGCATCAATATTGAAAATCTCAAGGTAATCAATCTCGATACGATGTCCCTGATCCCTCTCTATACGGAATCGGACGAGTACGAAGAAAGCATTTATGCCTTGTTTGAAGGCCATTTTGCCGAGACTAACATGAACCGGGAATATTATCTGTTTGATTATGTCCAGTACGATGTCGTCGACGACCGGATTTACGTCACCTACGGAGCCTGTGATGAGGACGATATCTATCTCAGCTTCCTTTCCGGTTTTCTGCGTTTCCAGGAGGGAGCGCTGGTTCTGGAGCCGGAAGTCAGCTTTCAGGACGAGCCGTAACCGGCCGGCCTTGTTAATTATTTTTCCCTTGTCAGGCCATTTGTGTCGTGGTAGAATGTCTGTGGGTTCTCCCAAATATTATACCATAAAGAGGAAAAAGCAATGCATTTAGCTCACACGTTACATGAATTTCTGGCGCTGACCGTCGAATTCGGCATCATCTTTTTTGAAGCCGTCGGCATTATCATCCTGATGCTTGCCGGGATCCGCGGCTTTTATTGTTTTGTATGCCGCAAGAATCTGCGCCGCATCCACCTGGAGCTGGCTCACGGCATGTCGATCGCTCTCGGCTTCATGCTGGGCGGCGAGATCCTGCGCACCGTCACCTCCAGCGGCTGGCAGACCAGCATAAACATCGGCCTGCTGATTATTCTGCGTGCCTCGATGACCCTCCTGCTTCACTGGGAAGCCAAGTCCGAGGAGAAGGAGATCGAGGAGGAAGAGGAAAAGGAGCGCCATAAGAGCGAGCATTAAAGACGAACCGGGAGCCGCCCTGGCCCCCGGTTTTTTCTTTTGCAAACCGTCACGACACGCTTCTGCGGTTTTGGACATATCTGCCGCGCATCTTAGTCCAGGTATATGCCGAAGCGTTCCTCGCAGATTCGGCGTATCTGCGCGCTCAGATCATTCCCTTCCGTACTTACGATCAGACGATCCCCAAAATTGTCCTCATACCATTGCCGTTTCTCTTCCCACCGCCTCCGATACACCGTCTGCGACGGCATTCCCACATGCTCCCAGTAGTATTCCTCGCCCTGGAAGGTAATCGTGAAATCCGGCAGGACCATTGAACCGTCCGCCGCGAACAGCGGCTTTTCATAGCAGTAGTCCAGCTCCGTAAAGCACAGCGCATTGGCAATCAACGCTTCGGATTTGGAGCGCACGAAATATCCCTCCAGCGTCTCGATCACTTTATATTCCTCATACCACCCCGGCAGATAGGAAAGCGCCGACGGCAGCGGCCGGAAGTAAAACACCGAGGAATTGATGCGCCCTACCGCCGAGCGCTCCCGTCTCGTCAGGCTGCCAAGCGTCGTCACATCCTCCTCAATAAAAAGCGTCAGCCGGCAGCGCGCCCGTGTTACCGCCGTATAGAGTAGTTCCATCGACAAAAGCATGCTCCGCTTTTTAGGGAGCACCAGATATACGGTATCAAATTCGCTTCCCTGCGCTTTATGTACCGACAGCGCGTACGCCAGCTCCAGATTGTCCAGCGGTTTTTCGTTGTACACCCGCCCTTTATATTCATTCCTTCCGTAATGAATACCCAGATGCTCTTTTCCCTGAAAACGCACCATAAAACGCTGCAGTCGGCCCCAGGTATTCCGGTCAAGCGGATTGGGATAGGCAAACCCCATATCGCCATTGAAAACCTCGGTGCGGCAAAGTCCTCCGGTCTCAAAATTATATGCCTTCACCGGCCGGGAACGGGGACGATTTACCACCTGGATTACTTTATCATAGAGTGCGATTCCGTCAATCCGCTCACGCCCGGCATTGTGCCCGTTTAACAGCTCCTGCAGCCGCGTATTCAAAGATTCGGTTCCCGAAGGCTCTCCGCGAAACGGCGACAGCGCCTGCAAATACGCGGCATTTTTGCCGCCGTCCTCCCTCTTGCAGGCCTCGATCCATC
The DNA here is from genome assembly GCA_947650845.1 of uncultured Lachnospiraceae bacterium. Classification (GTDB taxonomy): domain Bacteria; phylum Bacillota; class Clostridia; order Lachnospirales; family Lachnospiraceae; genus RGIG7193. Next base: position 2,614 of record CANSWW010000230.1, on the reverse strand, counting down.
TCTTCCCCAGATCCGCTCCGTCCGCCTGTGCCTGCAAATCCCGGATCAGCTCCTTTTTTAACAGCGCGTTTAAGTCCTCCTGGCTTCTCCAATAAAAGACGCGCAGATCCCGGTCTACGTCTCCTCCCTCCTGGATTTTTTGCAGCAGCGCTTCCCTCTTTTCCTTATCCACATCGTCCCCGTACTGCTTTTCCTGAATCAGGATCTCCGCCAATGAAACAATTCCATTTCCCGCGCCGGCCACTTTATTTCCCAGCTGTCGCACATTGAAGCAAAGCTCTCCCAAATTCCCGGGATTTTCCCTGCGCAGCCACTCGATCGTATCGGCAAAGACCTTGCCGCGGCCAATCGGCGGCAGCTGATTGGGATCGCCCACCAGAATCAGGCGTTTGACGTTGCTCCACTTGACCACCCGGAACAGGGCGGCCATCAAGCCCAGATCCACCATGGATGCCTCATCAATGATAATCGTGTGGATATCTTTTTCCACCCGGCCTCCGCTTCGTTTGAAGCTCATATTCTCGTTCAGCCAGCCGCCCGCGGCCAGCAGCGAATGAATCGTTCCCGCCGGACAGCCCGTCTTTTCACGAATTCTCTCGGCAGCCTTGCCCGTAGGCGCCAGCAGACGAATACCGGCCCCCTCGCCGTCAATCCGCCGGATCTGTTCGATCAGCGCCCGGATGAGCGTTGTCTTGCCGGTCCCGGCCGCGCCGGAGAGCACACATAGATTGCGGCGAAACAGACGCGCGCAGGTTTTCGCCTGCTCTTTTATCGCTTTTTGATATTCCTGCTCCCCGGCCAGCGGGCTTTCCTCTTTATATAATTCACGGTAAAAATGTTCGGCTGTCACAGGCTGTCTGAGCAAAATCTCCGATCGACCCGCAAGCCCCGTCAATGTCCGACGGATCATCTGCTCGTCCTCAAACACCTCGTTCAGATACAGATACAGCTCCCCATCCGCACCGCCGCGCAGCGTTACCGCCTGTGACAGGAATTCCTCATCTACTTCAAAATACCGCTCCGTAAAGGTATTTTGCCTCCATTCCCGCAGAGAAGAGGCCCTGTCATTGACCAGATTCAATACACGCTCCGCCGGCGTAAATGAGTGGGAATTATCCCATTTGAGCGCATCCACGCACAGCGCCCGAAAGCGTTCGGCCGAATTCGCCGTCGTGAGAGGTTCGATGCCGTATTCCGGCGAGGGCAGCGCGCCGTTGTCGATCTGGTAGAAGGAAATCCCGTCATCTATGTCCATTCCCTGGTACTGCTCACAGAGAATATAGGGATTTGCAAGAATCTCCCCGCATCCTGCGCGGACCGCCCCGTTCTCCTCGTCCGCCGCCAGCCGCTTCATCTGCTCGACCGTCAAGTGAAAGCGCGGCAAAAGATCCAGTAAAAGAGCCTCCCGCTCCCGGCCCAAAAGGCGGAGCTCCCGACCGACAAGCCGGTCTGCCAAAAGCTTCTTTCGAATCCTTTGGTATGCCTCCACGCTATGCCCCTGACCGCTGGCCGTCCGATATTCTTCCGCCAGCTCCGGCTTTTTTAAAACCTGTAACACCTGCGGAAAGCCCGGATAGGCCCCGCGCTCTTTCCACAATTCATTGAAGAGGCCGATCAGCCAGGCCCGGCGCTCCCCCCAGTTCTGCGTCGTATCCTTCTCCTCGACCAGGATTTCTACAATCCGAATCAGGTTCTCGACGATGTTTAGCATATCGTCGTCCGGAATCTCCCGCGTCGCGTACTTAAACAAACGCGGATTCTCCGGCCGATAGAGAATTCGTTCCAGAATCTGCGGCCGGTCCATGTAGTCCTCATAGGGAATATGAAATCCCTCCTCCGGGTAATTTGAGGTCAAAGCCCGCTGCCATACAAGCCCGTCGGCATAATATTTCCGCTCCTTTTCACTTAAGCCTTCATAAAACATAGGATCTCCCGGCGGCTCCTTCAAGCGGGAAATACCGACGATGACATACGTCTGCTCCTCGTCGCTGCTGAAAGGATTGCTGTAATTCGCATAATATACTAACAACGACCGCCCGGCCGTCAAGCCGGAAAAATATCGGTCCGCGTTGGTCTTGCGGCCGTCGTTATCGTATTTGTGCCCATCCGGACCGGCATCCGTCACCGCGTCGGTATACATCCCCTCGTAATTCCAGGTGCAGACTGTGGCCGGTGGAATTTCCACTCGTTTGGGAGACGCCTTTTTGAACCAGCTAGGCGGATCAACCATACAATAGGTTGCCTGCTGTCCAAAGGCATTGCAGCTTAAGGCGCAGGGCGGCGGCGGATCCATCGCCGAACAGGGCCGGCCGGCCAAGCGGTTCTCTGCCTCTTCATCCTTTCTGGCCCCGATCATATCTCCCATATAAGAATAACGGCCTCCGCAATACACATTGGCCTTCGGGTTCCGACAAATACGGCCGTTCCAGCCATCGCTATGCCAGGCCAGGCGCACGCTGATATTCACTGCCATATCTCCTCTCCTTCCCTGTTTCGTCTGAAAGAAAGCCGATCGATCCGGCCTCCTCTTCTTGCTTGATCCGATTATTAAAGGATATGAATCAGTTTACCATAGAAAGGAAACATTTTCCATGCTTTTTTCTCTTTTGCCTGG
>CANSWW010000229.1 GCA_947650845.1 uncultured Lachnospiraceae bacterium | reverse complement strand
GCGTCGGCGAGGCGGAGCCCTTTATCTAAGCAAAAGTGTCCGCCCGGCTTTTTTATACCCAAGCGCCCCCGCGGCAAGCAGCAGGCCCGCCGCGAAAAGCTGGAGCTTCGGCCCATACTCTCCCCTCGTCATGGAAAAAAGATAGAAATTTCCCAGCCTGGGCCCCATACCAATGTTAAGCGCGTAATACAGGATCGGCGGCATGTAGCCGATCACCGTATTGCCGCACAGCACCGACGTAAGCATTCCCAGTGCTCCCAAAAACCAGGCATCCGCCAGCGTTCCCAATACCAACAGGAGCGTCATGTGGCAGTTTTGCATTCCCATATAGAAGCTAAACACGCTGACCAACGCCAGCATAACCGCCGCGCCGCAGACGGTTCGAATTCCATAGATTATCGTCGGATCGACGTATTTAGACGACACCAGGTCGTGGATCTCCTCGTTCTGCTCCGGTCCAAATACCGGCGTCAGCAAAATGATGCCGATCAGCGAGACAAACATCTCCAGCGGCTGGGCCGCGGCCTGCTCATCTAAATTTGACGTTCCGATCAGCACAGGCGTCAGCAGGCACCAAAGGACGGCGGCCACGACGGAGAAAAGCAAATTATGCTTCACATTGATTTTTGCGACTTCCCATACCGGAAAGCGCTCTCTGAAAGAATCCTTTGCCATCGACTTTCCCCCTCCTTCTCTTTGTCTCATAAACCGGAACCGTCAACGCGATCAGTAACAGAGAGAGCCCGGCAAACAGCAGCCGGTTCTTGGCCAAATCGGCAAAATGCTCCTGAAAATCCCCGGTCCGAAACCACGTAAGGCTTCCCGCATTGTGGCGCGGAGCCAGACGAAACAGCGCATATCCTGCCAAAACCGTCTTAAACCCTTGATTGAGATCCACCAGCCACCAGAGGCCCTGTACGGCCACGGCCGCCGGCGTGCCGGTCAGCTCGGTCAAAAACATGCCGATCGCCGTGGTAATCATCACACTCGGCAGCAGCCAGCCCAAATCGTATACAAGCGGGGCCAGATAATCGAGCCGAATTCCCTCATAAAGCCCCCACACCGGAATATTGGACAGGTACGACAGGGCAATTACCGGAAGCATGGCCGCCGTAAGCAGAGCCAGATAGCGGACCGCGACAATCCGCAGCGACGATATCCTTCTGGTATAAATAAGCTCTTCCATCTGCGCCTGCCGATCCTTCATGCAAAGGATCACCGCCAGAAATACCGGCAGCAGCGACAGTGTCATAACGCCGGCATAGTCACAGAAAAGACGGGCATAGCCGCCGGTAATCCGGTCGGAATATACGGCCAGCTCGTAGCGGGCGAGCGCTTCCTCAAAGGTCAGTGGAAGCGAGCTAAAGCCTGACAGAGAGGCCTCCTCGTAGGAAGAGCCGCCGCCCAGCAAATCGTCCGCCTGCCGCATCAAGTCCTGAAACCGCGCATAGTCCATGTCCACGCGCACCGCCGGATGGATTTCGCCCGGTTTTCCCTGCGGCTGTCCCTCCGCCGGGGAAATAAAGTATCCTCCCTCCCCGTCCTCTTCCATTTGGATGTTTCCGCCGATCTCCATGGTCATTTGGCCGGAGCTATCCTGCGCCCGGTCGGTTCTGCCTGCCAGAAGCACGTCTGTCTCGATTCCGGTAATTTCGGAAAGGATTTTCGCCATCTGCGCCTGCTCCTTCTCATCCAGCTTTACATGGCGGATGAAACCGATCGGATAGGTGACATAATCATTCTCACAAAACTCGGCCCACAATGCATCTAAGGCGGCCGGCATAATCTGTTCGGGGATCTCCGCTGCCTTTACGCCGTAGCTTTCACCCGGCTGCGGCTTTTCGAGCCGTTCCTCTCCAAAGCGGAACACGCCCTGCGAATAGAGGCCGATGGCAACCGCCGCCACAAACAGAAGCCAGGGGATGGAAACTACGATTTTTTTCACTTCCCGCCAAAACAACATGACGATTCACCTCCCGCTTCCTTTTGAGCCAGCGCTCCCGGCACGCCATGGTCGCGCAGATATAGCATATAGGCATCCTCCATATTCGCCTCGCAGGGCTCTGCCCCGGATACCGGCGTGTCTGCGACGAAGCGAATTTGGACCTTGCTTCCTTGTTTGTGCATTCCGATCATTGGAAGCTCTTTTTTCAGGCGGGGCAGATCCTTTCCCGGCGCCGTCAGCGTAAACACCCGCCCTTGTGCCGTCTTTAGGAGATTCTCTACCGTGCCGTTATAGAGGACGCGGCCCTCGTCAATCATCACGATATCCTCGCAGGCGGCCTCGATGTCGCCCACGATATGTGTTGATAAAAGGACAATCCTCTCCTGTGAAAGCTCCGCCAGCAGATTGCGAAAACGCACTCTCTCCTCCGGGTCCAGTCCCGCCGTAGGCTCATCCACAATCAGCACCCGCGGGTTGTTTAAAAGCGCCTGCGCGATTCCCAGCCGCCGTTTCATGCCGCCGGACAGCGCCTTCACCTTCTTTCCTCGGTGTTCCGCCAGATTCACCCAGGCCAAAAGGGAAGGGACCCGTTCCTTTCGCTCGGCGGCCGTAAGCCCTGAGAGGATCGCCAGATAGTCCATCGCCTCCTCCACTCTCATCGTCGGATACAGGGAAAATTCCTGCGGCAGATAGCCGATGATCCTGCGGATTTACTTCGCCTTCTCGATCGGGATTCCACATACGGAAATCTCGCCCTCCTGCTTTGGCAAAAGGGTCGCCAATGTCCTCATAAGCGTCGTCTTACCCGCGCCGTTTCGGCCTAACAGCCCAAACATCCCCGGGCCGACCGAAAGCTCCACGTTACACAGGGCCTGCTTTTTTCCGTACCATTTATGCAAGCCCTTTACTTCAATGCGGTCGTTCATTTCAAAAAAACCTCCTCGTCATCGCCTGTGCCTACCAGGATATACGAAAAGTTTCAACTTTTTATCAACACCTGAAAACCGCTGTAACCACGCCCCCTCCTTCATTTTCCAGGCGGAGCAAGCCGCCGTGCTTTTCGCAGAGTATTTTGCAGATATTTAAGCCCATGCCAAAATGCTCCTCGTCTTTCGTCAGCCTGGCCGTCTTATAAAACGGCTTTGTGGCGTTTAGCAAATCCTCTTTTGTAAAGCCGTCTCCGTCGTCCGCAACCCTTAGGCGCAGGGCGCCCTCTTGTATTTCGACCGCAGCCGTAACGGCTTTTCTGGCAAATCGAACGGCATTGGATAACAAATTCTCAAACACCTGCCCAACGACCGCCGCGTCCACGCACAGCCTTTCCTCTGCTTTCCCGGAGCCCAGACAAACAAATCGCTTCCCTGCGCAGATAATTTCCCCGGTCGCCATGAGCTGCTTTCGAAGCTCTCCCAAGGAGACACAGGACCGATGGATCTCTATATCCTCCAGCCGCTGCAAATCCCCCATTGTTTTCACATAGGCTTCAAGCCTTCCAATATGGCGGTTCATCCGCTCGGCCGTTTCTATGACCTTTTGTTCCGTCATTTTCGGCGCATAGCGCGTCAGCAGCTCGCTCTGTCCCCTAAGAACGGTCAGCGGCGTCCGCAGATCGTGGGAAAACACCGCGTTCAGCCGCCTTCGTTCCTCCATCTGACGCCACAGCTCTTCTTCATTTTCCCGCAGTGCCAGCCGCATTTTCTCAAAGGAAGCACAGAGTTGCCCCAGCTCATCCTCCCTCTCATATACAACTTTAAAATCCAGATTATCCTGCGCAATCTCATCGGCCGCATGTGCCAAAATCGCGAACGGCTGCTGCAGATACCGCCTGTAAAACAGCATGCTGGTCAGCAGGATACTGACAACAAAGCAGATCGGGTACACGGCAAAGCTTAATAAGTCCAGCCCATTATACAGAGCCTCCTTTGCAGGGCTAAACGGCTTCCTATCGTCATAGACGATTTCAAGATGAAATTTTTTCTGTCCAAATGTAATTGCTGCCTGGTTCACCACATATTTATAGTCATTCCTGTTCTTCTCATATAAGCAGTCCCGCCCCCATCGGCAGATCCCCGAAAGCAGCAAAGACAGCAAAAGGGCTGAAAAAATGCAGAGGGTAATCGCTCTGGCAAATGTCGTTTTCAGTGAACGGCTTTGAAACAATTTCTTTACTTGATCCATTGATATCCGACTCCCCAAACCGTTTTCACATAAGGACGCGCGCCGGCGTCCGCCATTTTGGCCCGGATCCGGCGGATATGCTCCGCCACAACCGCGGAATCCCCCTCGCTGTCATAGCCCCAAATCCGTTCATACATCTGCTCCTTGCTGAAAATCTGCCCGGCGTGTCCTGACAAAAGCTCGATGATGTCAAACTCTTTTTTGGCCAGCGCCACTTCTTTTTCGTTTATATACAGCTGCCGTTTGGTGTAATCGATCGCCAGCGTGTCGTCCAGATATACCTTCGGCGTCTCGCCTCTGCGGCGCTCCCGCCGAAGATGGGCCGCCACACGTGCTCCCAGCTCTTCCAGGGAAAACGGCTTTACGATATAATCGTCCCCGCCCAGGCCCAGGCCACGGATGCGGTCGCTTTCCTCCGCCCGCGCTGTCAAAAAGAGAATCGGGCAGCTGACAAAGCGCCGGATCCGGGTACAGACGTTTAGTCCGTCCAAGTCCGGCAGATTGATATCCAGCAAGATTAAAGACGGCTGCGTAGCCGCCTTTTT
>CANSWW010000228.1 GCA_947650845.1 uncultured Lachnospiraceae bacterium | reverse complement strand
CAAAACACAGCCGCTCATCGTACCGATGCTGGCATGCAGAGACGCTCCCTCCGAACGGACCATATAGGCCAGCACCACATTCATAATCGCCGGCGCGGCCCCGCAGCTCACCGTCCACTTCAGATACTCCGCCGTTGCCGTCACGGTCTCCGGGCTGGCTCCCAGCACCTGCAAAAGCGGCTGCCGAAACACCGTGTACCCCACCGAAAACAAAATGCCGCTAAGCAGCGCGCAATAAAACCCGAACGCCGAGCTGCGGCGCACCGTGTCATAATTCTTCTGCCCCAGCGCCCGGCTCATCATACTGGACGTCCCCACACCAAACAGATTATTCACCGCATTAAAAGCCAGCAGCACCGGCGCCGCCAACGTAACCGCCGCATTCTCAATCGGATTATTCAGCATCCCCACAAAATACGTATCCGCCAGATTATAAATCACCATCACCAGCGAACTGATAATCGTAGGAACCGACATCGTCATAACCGCCTTTGGAATCGGCGTCCGCTCAAACAGCCGTATCTTTTGTTCGTTATCCATCTTACCGTCCCTTCCGTTTTTTCACAAATGCGGCTTCCGTTCCAAACCGCGGCCCTTCTTCCCGTACCATCCTCTCCCCAAACAAAATGTCCCTCCCCCTAAAAATCCGCAGATAATATCCCCCATCGTATCCGTATTCCCATGCTGTACCTCCATCCCGAACAGCTGGTCCGCCGAAAACTCCCCGATCTCCCAGGCGCCCGCGCACATCCCCGCAAAGACAAACGCCGCCAGCAACAGCAGCACCTCATCCTGCGGCATCTTCCTCCACTTCAAAAGATAGCTCATCCCCGTATACCCGATCGCCCCCAGCACAATTCCGCTAAAATAGTGGACAAAGCGATCCCACCCGGGCAATTTATCATACATCCGATAAATCGAACCGGCTCCGGCCAGCACGACGAACACAAGCGCCGGCAAATAGATTGTCATCGGAAAACGGAACAATACAAGCGATACGCCTCCCACCGCCAGCAGCATCCCGATCACATCCATCGTCTCCGCCGCCGGCTCCAGTACCCAGAATACGATCATCAAAAACAGAGACACCACGGAAATCATCCATTTTTGCTGCTTCTCCTTCGTCGAAACCTCCCCCGTTATCCTCTCCTGCCATTGGTTTTTCTCTGTCATAGCTCATTCCTTTCCGTCTCTTCCAGTCCTTCCTGTCCGCGCACGCAATCCGCCACCTCCGCTTGCTGCCCGCCTTCCTCCGGCAATGCCTGAAACACTTCTTTTGTACGAATCGCAAGCACAAACGATGACGCCGCAGCCAGCAAAATCACCATAAACTCCAGCCCCCGGAGCCGTTCAAACAAGATCCCATAAAGCACATTACCCAACGGCTGCGCGCACATGGATATGGTAAGAATCACCGACATTACCTTGCCAATTAAATGCTTCGGCGTCTCCGCCTGTACAAACGATATCATGCGTACAGTAAAAACCGTTGCAAGTATCATAATCAGAAAACAACAAAATGTCAATATCCCATAACTCACAAGATCCGGGAAGCCTAAAAACAGCGATATTGCTATCGGAACCAGACAAAGCGCGGCCGCTACAACCAGGTTTCCCGTTTTTCGTATATTCATTCGCCTGGCGAATATACCGGCAAGCATACCGCCTAACAGGCCGCCGAACGCCAGCGCTCCCTGCGCAAAGCCGTACAGCTGGTTCGCTTTTTCCCCCAGCATAAACACCTCCGTGACCAGCCAGGGCGTTCCCACAAGAATCAAAGACGATAAAAACAGGTTGATTCCACAGGCAATCTGCGTCACCTTTCCGATCACCGGCCTTTCCCTGCGAATGAAACGGAAGCTTTCCGCAAAATCCGCCCGCACCAGATCCCGTATTCTTCCCTCTGCGTTCTGCTTTTGAAAAGGGATATTTATAAAAATCTCCATGATTGCCGACAAGGTAAAGCAAACCGCACAGATCCATAACAACGGCCGCAGGCCGCAGACACTGTATAAAATCCCGCCCAGCGCCGGCCCCAAAAGCGATGAAAATGAACTCACCACATTGATGACCGCATTGGCGGCGATCAGATTCTCCCGCTTTATAAGCGCCGGAATGCTGGCCTGCACGGAAGGCTGATAAGCCCCGGCGATTCCGTAGAGAAGCATCAAGGTCCCTGTCAAAAGAAAGACCAGCGACTCCCCCTCCAGACACATTGAAAACCCCCATGTTACCGCGGCCGTAAAGAAATCCAGCACTACCATGACGGTTCGCTTATTCACACGGTCCGCCACCATGCCGCCGATGGGGGAAAACACGATCGACGGGATCAGCGCCCCGGCCGTAACCACTCCCAACAGAGCCGGCGAACCGGTCTGGTTCAACAAATACAAGGGCAGCGCAAAGCGAAGCACCGCATTGCCAAACAGTGAAATGATCTGGCCGATCACAACCAATGTAAAATCCTTTGTAAACAATCCTCGATTCATAAATCTCTCCTATATAATACCAACCGACGGTATGTAATTTAGTAAAAAATCTCCGTCAAATCTCTATATGGCAACGCATGTCATTGCGCTTTTTGCTATTTATGTTCCTGGTACAATGCTGTCAAATCTGTAATCCGGTCCACCATCTCCTGATCCAACAGATCCAGCCCCAGTCCCTTCATCATTTGGCCGAATATCATAACCTTCTGATACGTTTCTCTTACGCTGCTGTTAAATGTCATCGGGTTAAGCCAGATATTCGCCACCAGCATAATCAGCTCGGCCAACGCCTCGGGATATTCCGTCCGGATGGAACCGTCCGCCATCCCCTGCCGGATAATCGGCAGAATATAGTCGGGAGCGACATGATCCACCGTATCTAACAGCATGCTGGACAATAGCTTCGGATTATTACGAAAGTCCGGGGCAAAGGTAAAAATATCCTCCTGTACCGGCCTTTGTATGGACATCTTAAAAATTCTTTGCAGCTTTTCGCTTCCGCTCCCCACCTTCGAGTCGCGGATCTGCGCCAGCAGCAAATTCGACTCCGCCGTCATGCGGTTGGTCACGGCCTCCAAAATCTCCTCCTTCGATCGGAAATGGTGATAAATCGCCCCCTTACTGAGTCCGCCCAGGTGATCAATGATGTCCTGTATCGAAGTATGCTCGTATCCTTTTTCCATAAACAGTCGAGACGCCACGTCCAAAATCCGCCGGACTGTCTCTTCCGGATGCTTATTGCGCGCCATATTCCTCACCTCCGGAAATCATAGCATCATCATAACATACCGACAATATGTATGTCAAGCACAAACACGATCGCTTTGCCAAATACAGCATGCGCCGGGCAAGCATATTTCTTGCTCTGCCCGACGCACCGCCTTTTAATACGGAACCGGTTACAGTTAGCTTCTCCACTCTCCGCCTGTCACATTGACTGCCTGTCCTGTCATATATGAGGACTGTTCCCCGGCCAGGAAAAGCAATACGTTTGTGATTTCATCCATTTCACACAAGCGTCCCATCGGAATACGAGAGGCAAAACGCGGCATGACTTCTTCCACCGCGATATCTCGCTTTTTGGCATAATCCACGCTTTGTTCATCCCACATATGGGTAAGCACAATCCCCGGACAAACCGCATTGCAGCGAATATGAGACTTGGCAAACTCTAGCGCCACCGACTGGGTCAGACCAATCACTCCGGCCTTCGATGCACAGTAAGGCGCATATTGATCCGAAGCTTTCTTTCCGGCAATCGACGAAAAGTTGATGATCGTACCGCCGCCGTTTTTAAGCATTGCCCCTACCGCTGCCTGGCAGCCGTAAAACGTACCGCTTAAATTTATGTTTAACGTCCTCTGCCATAGCTCCTCCGTGCAATCCAAAAAGGGAACAATCTTTGTTATGCCGGCCGCATTGATCCAGACATCTATCCTCCCAAATCTATCGCAGATCTGTTTGGCCGCCGAAAAGACCTCTTCCTTCACAGCTACATCGGTCCGGATCGCCAGGGCCTCGCCCCCGCTTTCCGATACGACCTGTACGGTTTCTTCGGCCGCATCCCGGTTAAAATCCAGAATCGCCACCCGGGCGCCTTCTTTCGCAAACCGCAGAGCAGCTCCACGTCCAATCCCGCTGCCGGCCCCTGTTATTACTACTGTTTTTCCCTGAAACATCATCGCAATTCCTCCCCCTTAACCCTTTAAGAAAGCAATTAGATCCTCGTACTCAGGGGCATCCAAATAGCTGCTGACCGGTAGGATCGCTTTATCCGGCGCGTTTTTATGCGCACGATCCTTCAAATTTGTATGACAAATCACCAAATCCGCTTCTGCCGGAATCGCTTCCAGATTCGAGTGGCGCACTTCCACGGGGATTCCTGCCGCTCTCAGCTTCTTTTTAATTACCGTATCCGCCATGGCGCTCGAGCCCATACCTGCATCACAGGCAAAAACAATCAGACGAATTTCTTCTTTTTTCAAATCCTGCAGCGTTTTCACCGCCTCGGCCGCTCCTCCGTGCTTTGCTTTCTGCACCTGCTTCTTTGCTTCCTCGAGAGCCAGCTCTCCCTCATCGTCAACGGCATCCTTCTCCGTTACCTTAAAAATAAACGCAGCCGTAACAAAAGTAATCAGCGTGCCAACGGCAATCCACAGAATATTTGCCATTTCAAACAGCCCCTGTAAGGTTCCATCCTCCCCATTTTTTCCGTGCAG
>CANSWW010000227.1 GCA_947650845.1 uncultured Lachnospiraceae bacterium | reverse complement strand
CAATGCTGCACGCGATTGCCGATTCGTATTACGATTATTTTGTCTCGAAATACGCGAGAAAGACCGATATTCTGGAAAACGATTACGCGGATTTGTCGGAGATGGACTATCTGGATGTAAACACATATTTGTATCAGCGGATCAACGCGGTAATCGATTATATAGATATGTGCCGGGCCGAAAATTCGACGTTTATATCCGAGACGACCATGGAAAGCTTTGATTCGATCCGGGACAAGGCCAGGAATTTTCGGGACGTCTCCCTGGAGCGCTATAAAGCCTATGTTTTGAAATACGGAATTTCCCGGGACAGCGGGCAGTACATTTCCCGTCTGAATTATGAGAATCGTCTGGAAAATATGGACTATATGAAGAATCTGGCCGCGTACCGGGTCCGTCTGGCAGCTATTGAGCGCTATGAGGGCGATATTACCCGCGCGGTGCTCGTTCCGACCCGGGATGAGAACGGGGAGTTTTATCAGTCGAGGACCAAAATCGGCACCGATTATTTTGCAAACGAGGCCGACAGACATCTCGATTACGCCACGACAAACCAGCTGCACATCGAAACGAACAATTACTATATTGAATGTCTCCTGGCCGCCCAGGGGAATGCCTCCCACCGGCAGAAGGCGGATGAGATGATCGAGAGCCTGAAGCAGGAGATCCTTACCATTTCTCAGCTGGCGCAGGCGACCGTAGAGGATTTTGACGCGCAGACGACGAACGGCTACATGAGCTTTGCCTTCAGCGAGGATACGGCTGACCGGCGCTCGGATTTAAAGAAAACGGCGATGTACGTAGCCGCCTCGGCCGGCGCCTGGCTGGCGGCCGTCTATACCGGCACAGGCCGGCCGAAGCGAGAAAAAATCCGCCGTAAAAACGCGGCGCCCCGTCCCCAGGAGGGATAAAAGCATGGCGCAGACAACGTACATAGAAATTGAGGGCCGGAGAGTCAAAAGACTGCCCGCCTATTCCGGGGATTGCGCGGAGGCTAAGCGGCAGCGGGTTTTCATCATCGGCAGCAAGGGGATTCCCGCGCGTTACGGCGGTTTTGAAACCTTTGTGGAGAATTTGACAAGGCATCGCAAAAGCAGCCGCATCCGTTATCATGTGGCACGGATGGCGGAGGACTTTGTTCGATACGAATATAACGGGGCGGAGTGCTTTGATATAAAAACGCCGCCAATCGGGGCGGCGAGGGCGGTGTGGTGCGACGCGGTCGCGCTATATGCCGCGATCCGCTGGTGCCGGGAGCATCCCGGTGTCAAACAGCCGATTTTTTATGTGCTGGCCTGCCGTATCGGTCCCCTGATCGGATGGTTTAAAAAGTGGATTGAACGGCTGGGAGGAGAGCTGTATGTGAATCCGGACGGCCATGAGTGGAAGCGGCGTAAGTGGAACCGGCTGATCCGCTGCTATTGGAAATGGTCGGAGAGGCTGATGGCAAAGCATGCCGATCTGCTGATCTGCGACAGCGTCTGTATCCAAAGGTATATCAGGGCCGAGTATGCCCGCTATGGCGTAAAAACGGTTTACATTGCCTATGGCGGGGACGACGACCACGACGGCGCGATGGCCAAAGGCGGCGAGACTGCGGCGGACGAAGCGGCCGCGGGGGCGGAAGATGAGGTGGCCGCGGGTGTGACGAATGAAACGTTGAGCGGCACGTCAAAGAATACGGCGCGGGATGAGGGGAAATTTGCCGAATGGCTGGCAAGGACAGGGACGACTAAAAAAGGGTATTATCTCGCCGTGGGACGGCTTGTCCCGGAAAACAACGCCGAGATCATGCTTCGGGAATTTATGGCGTCGGACACCAAACGAGATTTCGTTATTATTTCAACCTCCAATCGTCCCTACCTGAAAAAGCTGGAAAAGAAGCTGCGTTTTTCCCGCGACCGGCGGATCCGGTTTGCGGATGCGGTCTACGATGCGGGGCTCTTAAAGAAGATACGTGAGAACGCCTACGGCTATTTCCACGGCCACGAGGTGGGAGGGACGAATCCCAGCCTGCTGGAGGCGCTGGGGAGCACGGACGTGAATCTTCTTTTGGATGTAAAATTTAACCGGGAGGTGGCCGGAGCGAGCGCGCTCTACTGGACAAAAGAAAAAGGGAGCCTGGCCGGCCGGATTGCGAGAGCGGACGGGATGAGCAGGGAAGAAATCCGCGCGATGGGCATAAGAGCCAGACAGAGAATCACGGAGGCGTACCGGTGGCAGGAGATCGTGCGAAAATATGAAGCGCTGTTTTTAAAACGGGAGGGCCCTTTGGAAGGTTAATAAAACGGGCGCAACTGTACTGTTGTATTGGTAGCATTTTGAGCGCAAATGTATTATAATCATGGCAGATTAAAGGAGGGAGGTCATGCCATGAGTTTAGGAAATCATTTGTTCCATGCACGCAAGAAAAAAGGGCTGTCCCAGGATGAACTGGTGGAGTTTGACATTGACGTGAAGGAGATACAGGAAGCGATCGACAGAACAAGCGATCAGGTATCCGAGAGGATCGACTGGACAAAGGCCTGGAGTAAAAAGTATCCGATTTTGGCCCGCTATCAGGGAGAGGTCGACACAGCCAGGTATGCCGTGGAATTGGAGCGGCTATTACATGATCTGCAAAAGCAATATGGGTATGGCGAGCTGGATTCGTTTCTTGTCCTTAAGGATATTCTGGCGTCTGTCTGGAAGGAGAGGAAGAAGTGGTAATTGCATTGATGGGCGACAGCTGTGTTGGAAAATCGGCTATCGCGGATTGTTTGAGCCGGAAATTAAAGGCAACGGTATTCAGCGGAAAGGATTATCTGAGACTGGCGAAGAGCGAGAATATGGCGGCCGCCTTATTTAAGAAAAAATTGGCGGAGGCGGTTACCGGGGAAACCATTATTTATGTTTTGTCCGAAAAGGACCAGCTGGGGTTTCTTCCGGATACAAGCACGAGAGTATTGGTTGCGGCCGGCCTGGAAACGATCAAACAGCGTTTTGCGGTGCGGATGCGTGGAAATCTTCCGGATCCGGTTGCCGCGATGCTGGAGAGAAACTATGGGCAATTTGAGGCGGAGGCGCATGAAATCCGCATCGATACGGAACAGTGCTCGCCTAAAGAGGCTTGTGATCTTATTCTTAAAAGCTTGGAATAGGGGGTTGTACGGCGAACGGCAGCACTTAAAGAGTGCGTAAAATGCCCTGAGAACACGGACTGGGAGGAAAAGCAATGGAAACGATTTGCAGAACAGAATGGTGCGACGAATGCCCGCAACGGAGTGAGTGCGGCGGCTGCCTGGAGACGGACGGCCATCCCTTTGGCGGAAGCTGCATCGCGGCCCGGTGGATCAAAAAAAACGGCTTTGAGGCATATCAGGCCAGGAAGCAGGAATTGATCGATGAGATAAACGCCCTGGGTATCAAGGGCCTGCAGGTTGGCGATGTGAATATACTGAACGGCTTTTATGTAAATCTTGAATACCGCCTTCCAAACGGCCAGGCGGTGAAGCTTTTGGAGGACAACCGTACCTATTGGGGAAATCAGATCGAAATCCCCGGAAGCGAGAGATGCTATGGGATCGCGGCCGACGATGCATATCTGCTGGTCTGTGAATACGGATGCGAAGGGGCCGATCCGCAGATTGTCCTCTACAAAAGAAGGGGATGATATAAAAGGGGGCGGCCCGCAGAGGGCCGCCCCCTTTACGCTAATTCCTCGAAATGAAAGCTCGTCGTTTTCAAATCACAGTAGCGGCGTCCCCGCACGGCCGTAAACTTCAGCACGCAGTAATCGGGGTCGTCCACGCCCTGCTTGTAATACAGGCGGTCGCCGTTCTGCCATATTTCTTTCTTAATCGCTTCGTCCCGCAGCACCTCCATCGTGCCGGTCAGTAAAAGTCCCTCGTAGCGGAAACGCCCCCGATTGTAAAAATAGATACTGGCCTTTGGATTTTTCATATATTGCTGTGCGCGCAGGGAAGAAGTATTGGTCGAGAAATAGAAGCAATTTCCATCGATTTTGCGCGGCGCGAACATGGCTTTCATACAGGGGAAGCCGTCCTCGTCTACGGAAGCGATAAACGCCGTTTTCTGTTTTTGGATAAAGTCAATGAGCTGTTCTCGTGTTTTCATGGAAATCCCCCTTGTTCTCAACGATGTCCGCTGATAGCGGCTTACCGCCACAGCTTATCATAAACGATGGTAAAAAGCAAGATAAAATGCTTGTCCGTTAGAAAGCTCTCCGTTATAATCAGAAGTGAATCAAGTGGTCTGAGAACACAGGCAAGAACAAGGAGCCGATATGACCGATGACAATCGTATTAAAACGTACTGCTTTGGCGGCAGCCGGATCACGGAATGCTACGGCGTTGGCAATGACCGCACGATCGGCGGAAGCTTTTCCAAAGAGGAGGCAAAGCGGACAGGGGCCTCCTTCTTCCTGCTTCATTTTGCATCGACGGCTCCGGTGCTGCCGGACCTGCGAGGCGCAGTGCTTTCATCGCTGGAAATAGAAAGGATGAAGGAGGGCTGTCACGTTGTGATTTGCACGGATGGCGAGACAACCTCCGTAGTGGACTTTACGTGCCGCCGGGCCGGCTTTACCCCCATGCGCTACCGGGGCATGTCTATTCGTAATATGTACGATACAAAAGAGTATCGGGCGCTCGTGAACCGCCGGCGGTTTGTGCCGGATGAAGCGTATCTTTATGAAAAGAAAGAGTACAGCCTGCCCGATGGTTTCACATTGGAGACC
>CANSWW010000226.1 GCA_947650845.1 uncultured Lachnospiraceae bacterium | reverse complement strand
AATTTGGAACGGATTGAGTCGGAGATTTTGACGAAGGAATTAGAAATTGAGCAGGAAGCGGTTTCTGACATCGAGTCAGAGCAGGAGGCTGTCGAGACGGAAGAAACGGCGGAGCGTGGAGCCGGGGAGGCAGAGAACGAGGCCGTAGAGGAAGAGGAGACGGCGGAGGAGGCCGGAGAGACAAAGGCGGAGAAGCCGTCGAAGACATCCCGGTTCTTCGGAAAGGGAAAGAAGGAGGATAAGCGGGATCAGCAGATTGCCGAGTTAAACGACAAGGTGCTGCGGCAGATGGCGGAGTTTGACAATTACCGCAAGCGCACCGAGAAGGAAAAGGGCGCGATGTTTGAGGTGGGCGCGAAGAGCGTCCTCGAGAAGCTGCTTCCGGTGGTGGATAATTTTGAGAGAGGGCTTTCAGCCGTGCCGGAGGACGAGAAGGAGAGCGCCACGGCGGTAGGGATGGATAAGATCTACAAGCAGCTGATGACAGCCTTAAAGGAGCTGGAGGTCGAGCCGATCGAGGCGGTCGGCAAGGAATTCAGCCCGGATTTCCATAATGCGGTCATGCAGGCCCAGGAGGAGGGCGTCGGGGAGAATATCGTCGTAGCCGAGTTCCAGAAGGGCTATATGTACCGCGGGAGCGTCCTTCGCTACAGCATGGTGAAAGTGAATCAATAGAGCAGGAAGCAATTGACAAATTGACAAAGAAAAAAACAGATCCGCCCGGGAAAGGGGCGGCGAGGAGGCATTGTTATGAGCAAGATTATTGGTATTGACTTAGGGACTACGAATTCGTGCGTGGCGGTAATGGAAGGCGGCAAGCCTACGGTAATCGCCAATACGGAGGGCGCGCGGACGACCCCGTCGGTCGTGGCTTTTACGAAGAACGGCGAGCGTCTGGTCGGCGAGCCGGCTAAGCGGCAGGCGGTGACGAATGCGGAGAAAACGATTTCTTCGATCAAGCGCCACATGGGCACCGACCATCGCGAGAACATCGACGGCAAGAAGTATTCGCCGCAGGAGATTTCGGCGATGATCCTGCAGAAGCTGAAGGCGGATGCCGAGAGCTATCTGGGCGAGAAGGTGACGGAGGCCGTCATTACGGTTCCGGCCTACTTTAACGACGCGCAGCGCCAGGCGACGAAGGACGCCGGCAAGATCGCGGGCCTGGAGGTGAAGCGTATCATCAACGAGCCGACGGCGGCGGCGCTGGCCTACGGCCTGGACAATGAGAAGGAACAGAAGATCCTGGTGTATGACTTAGGGGGCGGCACCTTTGATGTTTCAATCATCGAGATCGGCGACGGTGTCATCGAGGTTCTTTCCACGAACGGCGATACGCGGCTGGGCGGCGATGATTTTGATAACCGTCTGACGGACTATATGCTGTCGGAGTTCAAGAAGAAGGAGGGCGTTGACCTTTCGCAGGATAAGATGGCGCTGCAGAGACTGAAGGAGGCGGCGGAGAAGGCGAAGAAGGAGCTGTCCTCGGCGGCGACGACCAACATCAACCTGCCCTATATCACGGCGACGAGCGAGGGCCCGAAGCATTTTGAGATGGATTTGACGCGTGCGAAGTTCAATGAGCTGACGCATGATTTGGTAGAGAAAACGGCGGTTCCGGTGCAGAACGCGCTGCGCGATGCGGGCCTTACGAACAGCGATATCGGCAAGGTGCTGTTAGTCGGCGGTTCGACGAGGATCCCGGCCGTGCAGGATAAGGTAAAGCAGCTGACGGGCCAGGAGCCCAGCAAGAGCTTGAACCCGGATGAGTGCGTGGCCATCGGCGCCAGCATCCAGGGCGGCAAGCTGGCGGGCGACGCCGGTGCAGGCGAGGTGCTGTTGCTGGATGTAACGCCTCTGTCGTTGTCGATTGAGACGCAGGGCGGCGTGGCGACGCGGCTGATCGAGAGGAATACGACGATCCCCTGCAAGCACAGTCAGATTTTCTCCACGGCGGCGGATAATCAGCCGGCCGTTGATATTAACGTCTTACAGGGCGAGCGGCAGTTTGCCCGGGACAACAAGAGCCTTGGCCAGTTCCGTCTGGACGGGATCCCGCCGGCAAGGAGGGGCGTGCCGCAGATCGAGGTTACGTTTGATATCGATGCCAACGGTATCGTGAATGTTTCGGCAAAGGATCTGGGTACCGGCAAGGAGCAGCACATCACGATTACGGCCGGCTCCAACATGTCCGATTCGGAGATCGACCGGGCGGTGAAGGAAGCCGCGGAGTACGAGGCGCAGGATAAGAAGCGCAAGGAAGCGATCGATGCGCGCAACGAGGCGGACCAGATGGTGTTTACGACCGAGAATGCCCTGAAGGAGGTCGGCGACAAGGTGGATGCCGATCAGAAGTCCCAGGTGGAAGCAGACCTGGCAGCCCTGAAGGCGACGGTGGACGCGACGGCCAACATGGAGAATATCAGCGATTCGCAGGTCGATGAGCTGAAGGCCGGCAAGGAGAAGCTGATGAACAGCGCGCAGGCCCTGTTTGCGAAGATGTATGAGCAGAACCAGGGCGCAGGCCCGGATATGGGCGGCGCAGGCCCCCAGGGCGGTGCGGGTCCTCAGGGCGGCGCCGGTTACGATGACAACGTGGTGGATGTGTAAACCGGTTGGGCAAACAACGGGATACAAGAGATACGCATAAGGAGCCGTAGGCCGCTCCTTTCATAGAAAAACGATTACCCACAGCCTGGCCGCTTCCTGCGTGCCGCTGTGGGTAGTCGGCTGAAAAGGTGATGAGACGTTATGGCAGAGAGTAAGAGAGATTATTATGAGGTGCTGGGCGTACCGAAGGACGCGGACGAGGCGGCGTTAAAGAAGGCGTACCGGGCGCTGGCGAAGAAATACCATCCCGATACGAACCAGGGCAATCCCGAGGCCGAGGCCAAATTCAAGGAGGCCTCGGAGGCCTATGCGGTGCTCAGCGACCCGGAGAAAAGGCGGCAGTATGACCAGTTTGGCCATGCGGCCTTTGACGGCGGCGCGGGCGGCGGCTTTAGCGGCTTTGATTTCAGCGGCGATATGGGGGATATCCTGAACGATTTGTTCGGCGGGCTGGGCGGCTTCGGCGGCTTTGATTTCTTTGGCGGCGGCGGGCGTAGCGGACGCAGCTACAACGGGCCGATGAAGGGCGCTGATTTGCACACGGCGATCCGCATCGGTTTTGAGGAAGCGATTTTCGGCTGCGAAAAGGAGATCGAGCTCAACAGCAAGGATGCCTGCCCGGACTGCGGCGGAACCGGGGCCAAGGCGGGCACGAAGCCGGTGACCTGCCAGAAGTGCGGCGGCCGCGGCCGGGTGACGCTTACGACGCAGACGCCTTACGGTATGATGCAGAGCCGGCAGGCCTGCCCGGACTGCGGAGGCAAGGGTACGATTATCAAGGAGAAATGCCCGAAGTGCCGTGGGAACGGGTACACGACCTCGCGCAAGAAGATCAAGATCTCGGTGCCGGCGGGCTGTCCGGACGGTCAGCTGCTGAGAAAGAGCGGCTACGGAGATTTGGGGAGCAATGGCGGCGAGCGAGGGGATTTGCTGGTGGAGGTGCGCGTATCGGCGCATCCGATTTTCAAGCGCCAGGATATGAACTTGTATTCGACGGTGCCGATTTCGTTTGCGAAGGCGGCGCTGGGCGGCGAGATTACGATCCGGACCGTGGACGGCGATACGACGTATACGGTAAAGCCGGGGACGCAGACGGATACGAAGGTGCGCCTGGGCGGCAAGGGCGTGCCGTCTTTGCGCAACAAGAATGTGCGCGGCGACCATATCGTGACCCTGGTCGTGCAGGTGCCGGAGAAGCTGAACCGGGAGCAGAGGGAGGCGCTGCAGGCTTTTGCGGACGCGATGGACGGCAAGACGCCGGAGAAGAGGCACGGGCTGTTTAAATAAAGGGCGGCAGGGGCCGCCGTGATAAAGGGATTAAAATCAGGATAGCAACCAAAAGCTATCCTGATTTTTTTGCGCGGGCAATGGGCCGGACGGACGTAAGCCCGAAGCTCAGCCCCGGCGCACAGGCTTGCGCCGGCTCATTGCCGGTTCAGAAGCCGTGCCCGCAGGTATTCATACCGCAGCCGCTTTTCTTCCTTGGCAAAGTGCACCTCACGGAACTGTTCCCGGCCGCTGCCGTAATCCAGCGCCTCCTCGCCGAATTGTTCGCTGGTGAGATCAAATGTACATCCGTCTACCACATTGAAGCAGTGGTAGTTACCGTCGGGCCGCAAAACTCCGAACACCCGGCCGCCGAAGAGGTCTTGCATCAAAAATGCCGTGATCGAACACTGCCCAAGCGTAGGGTTATGGATGCTCCACCGGCTTCTCATGCGCGGTGCGCAGGTGTCGGCGCACCAGATACCGCGGAGGATATCGTAATAGTCCCTCGGCGTCAAGTTGTTAGCATCCTGTATATCGGCCGTTTCCCAGCCGTAAAATTTGTATTCCTTCATTTGCTATCCCCCTCCACAATCTCAAAGTATTCGTCGATCTTAGCCTGCGCTTCCTCATCCGACAGATGAAAATGCGCCATGACCAGGCGCAGGACCGTGTCAATCGTACAATCTTGCGAAAACTTATCCCGGATTAGCTCCAATGGATCCATAAGCCGCCCCTCCCTGCCGTTTCGGCAATGAAATATGCTTTCTAATGTTATTGTACCATGCATTTCAAAACGCGACAATTCTTTATTTTGCAGGATATTGCCGCTTTCTTCTGTGGCCCTTCGCTGTCCCTGCCT
>CANSWW010000225.1 GCA_947650845.1 uncultured Lachnospiraceae bacterium | reverse complement strand
GCAGGCGGACTTCGCCCGATAAGGTGTAGGTATAAATTTTTCATAAACAATCCGGGGAAGCTATATTCATTTTTCTTACAATATGTTATAATGCCCCTGAAGGCCGGACCGCAGGTCTTATTACTTTTTGTGACAAATATTGAGGTTATTTATGTACTATTTTATTGTAAATCCCCATTCCCGCTCCGGAAAAGGGGCTCAGCTCTGGCGGCGGCTGGAAATGGAGCTCAAAAAAAGTACAGTGGAATATCAGGTTAATCTGACCGAACGGCCTGGCCATGCCAGGGAGCTGGCGGCCCGTCTGACTACCGGCCAGCCGGATGGCGCCTCCAGTCAGGTGATTGTAGCGGTGGGCGGCGACGGCACTCTGAACGAGGTGTTGGACGGACTGCATGTCTCCTCCCAGGTTACATTAGGCTATATTCCTACCGGTTCCGGCAACGATTTTGCCCGCAGCATGCGCCTTCCGAAAACGCCCCAGCGGGCACTCCAGCGCATTCTGCATCCGCGCTATTTTCGTTTTCTGGATTATGGCGTCCTTTCCTGTGATGTCTGCAATATCAATCATCGCCGCTTTATCGTCAGCAGCGGGATCGGCTTTGACGCCGCTGTCTGCCAGCGGCTTGGTGTCAGCGCGCTCAAGCGGTTTTTGTGCCGCATCCACTTATCCAAACTCAGCTATGTTGTCATTGGCCTGCAGAGTTTATTTCGGCTGCGCCGCGTATCCGGACAGCTTATATTGGACGGCATAAAAAAAATCCCCTTAAAAGAGGTCGCTTTCGTGTCCACTCATGTTCAAAAGTATGAGGGCGGCGGTTTTAAGTTCGCTCCCAAGGCAGACCCTTGCGACGGGCAGTTTGATATCTGCGTCTTTTCCCATGTTACCCGGTTAAAGATGATCCCGCCGCTTTTACTGTCCTTCGCCGGACTGCACACCCGCTGCAACCTTGTCCGTACGTACCGCTGTAAAGAAGTAACGATCCATATGGATACGCCTTGCGCGGTCCACGCAGACGGAGAGGCGTTAGGTCTCCACAGCGATGTCACTCTCTCCTGCCGTACCCGGCAGCTACGGGTAATCGTCTAAACAACAAACGCCCGGAATCCCGATTTGGCAGGAGGCCGGGCGTTTGGCAGCTCGCCGGCACATTGCCGGGCGCATACTTTATTTCACAATTCTACCTTGCTGGCCGGATCCACCGGCTCCAGCTTCACCGTATCCCGAATGATGCGCAGGCCGCCATATACGACAGCCAGGCCCACGCCGCCGGTTAACAGCCTCATAATCTGTCCGCTGAAGAGAAAATCAAAAAGGTCCGTTCCCGTAATCAGCACCGCCACACCGTTTGCCACCACATGGAACAGAATCGGCGCCAGAAAACTGTGATATTTCTCATACGCGTAAATCATCATGCAGCTGAGCGGAAACGCATACAGCATCTGAACCATATTCCCGTGATACAGTCCAAAGACCATAGAAGCCGTAATCATCGCCATCCCTGCGGACATATTTTCCTTGAGCCGATTATACATCAGCCCGCGGAACATAAATTCTTCGCAAAGCGGCACAACCAGCGCCGTACCAAACAGCTGCATCGGCAGGCTCGCCGAGTACAAAAGCTCTGAAACCTCCTGATATGTCTCGTCCACTTCGATCAGCCCCAGCCCTGCAATCAGGCCGTTGAACCCGATGCAGGCTCCAAACGCAACTACTGCCAACAATAGATACTCCGCCGGCGACGCATGGCCGTACTTTATTTCCGGTTCCACTTTCTCACGCTGCTTTTTATCCTGCCGGAAAAACAAATATAAAAAGGGCAGCACGATCAAATCCGCAACCAGCGTAATATAATACGTAGAACGCAGAATCCCTTCCATCGCCTGGTATGCCATTTCCTGCAGATGTTCGATCATCGACGCTTCGCCGGCCGACCAGTTTTTTTCAACTACTAAAACGTATACGACCACACTCCAGATCGTAGAAACCAATATCATAATTCCAAAATGCAGCAAAAGCGGGTAAAATAACCGCCAGATTGTTTTGAACCAGTTGTCTCTCTTTCCTTCCATCGCCGTCCCGCGTCCTTTCCGCCGAGCCTTTTGCAAATCCGTTCTTACCCTCTAACGCTTTTTCATTCCCCGTTGTTTTAACAGTATAGCAGAATTCACAGCACTTCGCAAGACTCTCCCTCCGGTCTTGTTTTTTTCGGCATACGTGTTACAATACAAGCAGGCGATGTTTTCAAGCAGGAGGTGCGCATGGACGGCAAGACACGCAGACAGGAAATCCTTCGATTGTTATCAAGGGCTTGCAAGCCTATTTCCGGCGGCTCGCTGGCCGGTATGCTGGGCGTCAGCCGCCAGGTGATCGTCCAGGATATTGCTCTGCTGCGCACGGAACATCCGATCCTGGCGACCGCCCAGGGATACCTGCTTCATGTTCCCCCTACGCGCAGCTGGCGGCGCGCGTACCTCGTAAAGCACAGCCACGAAGAGATTTATGACGAGCTGGCAACGATCGTCGCCCTGGGCGGGCATGTGCTCGATGTAATCGTCGAGCATGACGTATACGGGGAGCTGCGCGCCGATTTGAATCTTTCCACGCCCGAGGACGTGGAGCGCTTCTGCGGGCTCTTGGCCGAAAGCAGCTCCGGCCCGCTGTTCCCGATCTCCGACGGCGTACACCTGCACACGGTAGAGGCTGCCTCCGAAGAAGTACTTGGACAGATTGAGGCCGCGCTGCGAAACAGCGGCTATCTGCTGGAGCCGTCCCCCGTTTCTTTCGAACCAAAAAAATCAGAACCATAAAAATAAAAAAATACTTTACAAATCTGTCAAAACACATTATACTCTTATACAGATAGCGTCTGGCACACAGACCTTCTTTCAAAACTGAATCGAAGAAGTCTTTGGGGCAGGGTGAAATTCCCTACCGATGGTATAGTCCATGACCCGCAGTTGCGGCTGAGCCGGCGAAATTCCGGCACCGACGGTTATAGTCCGGATGGGAAAAGACGCTTTTTTGTTTTTTTACGTTGCCCTCAGGCTTATGTCTGGAGGGTTTTTTTGTTTCATCATTATGCCCGGAGAGCACGGGCAAAACCAGGAGGAAAAGTGCTATGAACAAAAACAAATTTTTTACCACCAAAAACCTGGCGATTATGGGTATGTTAGGCGCGCTGGCCGGCGTTTTGACCCTGTTTTCTTTCCCCATCGCCTTCATTGCCCCCAGCTTTTATAAGTTGGATTTTGCCGAGATTCCGGTATTGGTCGGTACTTTTTTATTAGGCCCCGTCGCCGGCGTCGTAATTGAGCTCTTAAAAATCCTTGTCAACCTTCTCTTAAACAGCAGCACGACCTTCGGCGTCGGTGAGCTGGCTAACTTCAGCATCGGCTGCGCCCTGGTCGTCCCGGCCGGCATCCTGTACCGGCTGCAGAAGAGCAAAAAGGGCGCTATTCTCGGCATGGCCCTCGGTACGATCGTCATGGTCGTTGCCGGCGTTTTCTTAAATGCCTACGTCATGCTTCCTTTTTACTCCAGCTTCATGCCGCTTGAAAGCATCCTGGAGGCCGGCGCCGCCATTAACCCGGCGATCTCCAACGTATGGACGTTCTGTCTGATTGCCGTCGCCCCCTTCAATCTCATCAAGGGCGTCATTGTCAGCTTGGTTACAGCCCTCATTTATAAAAAAATCAGCGTTTTGCTGAAGGGCAGTCACTAAATATATGCCTTTCACTGGCTTAAGTCAAAAATAGAGTCAACCTCTTGACTTCCCCTCATTTTCCGCTATAATAAAAATCCGGGAACGCCCATAAAGACAAGGGCCTTTCCCGGATTTTAACCGTGTGTTCGAAACCTTCCACACGTAAAACAAAACTAAAGGAGAACAAGACATGAAAAAGGATTCAAACAAAGTAACCTTCTTGGCCTACGGGGCCGCGATCGCCGCGCTCTATGTGGTGCTCACCCTGCCCTTTGCCTCCTTCGCCTTCGGAGCGATCCAGTTCCGCTTTGCGGAGGCCTTGACCATCCTGCCCTTCTTCACACCGGCGGCTGTGCCCGGCGTAACGATCGGCTGCTTTTTGGCCAATCTCCTGGCCGGAGCGCCCCTGCTCGATGTGGTTTTCGGCTCGCTGGCTACGCTTCTCGGCGCGCTCGTATCCTACCGGCTGCGCAAGAAAAAATGGCTCGTATGCCTGCCGCCGATCCTCTCCAATACGCTGATCGTGCCCTGGGTGCTGCGCTTTGCCTACGGCGTGCCGGACGCGATCCCCTACTTAATGCTTACGGTAGGGATAAGCGAGTGCATCGCCATCGGCCTGCTCGGCAATCTTTTGCTGGCAGCGCTTCTGCCCGTTAGGCAGCAGCTTTTTGCCCGCTGCGCGTAAAACCGAATAAGGGCTGCCGCAAAACCAGGATTCCGTACAACATATGACGGCAATCAGCGAATCCGCCTGTCCATATTTTGTATCTTTTCCGCGTTTTGCAGCAGCCCTTTTTATGTGCGCAATTATTTCTTCTTCACCTTGTCGATCACGTCCTCGACCACCGTCTCCGGCGGGTCTAAAAGCTTCTCCGGCTTGCCGATGTACGATTTGATGTGCTTAAAGGCCAGCCCATAGGAGAAGCCGTCCGTGATGCGCTCGTCCGCGACGAACTTCATATGCAGGTACACGCGGCGCTTCACGCTGCCGTCGCGCTGCGTCTCATAGACGATTTCCTTATTGCCGATCGCGCCGAAAAT
>CANSWW010000224.1 GCA_947650845.1 uncultured Lachnospiraceae bacterium | reverse complement strand
GCCCAATTTGCTATAATACCTTATATTGTATACAATCTTGCTGAAAAAGGGGAAAACATATGAAATCCGATCACAACGGTCTGTCACTGTTGAAAAAGGGGCGCAGAGGGCTGGTCTATATTGTATTCAGCCGTCTGGGCCTGATTCTTTTGTTGCTGTTTTTGCAGGTAAGGCTTCTATTTGCCGTTTTCCAGTGGTTTGAGAATTTCCTGCCGCATATTTTAGGCGGCACGATCCTGTTTACGGCCGGCATGGTGCTCTATCTGCTAAACAGCCGTTTAGACCCTACGGCAAAGCTTACGTGGCTGATCGTCATCATGCTGCTGCCGGTGTTCGGCGCACTGCTGTTCTGGTATACCCAGAGCGATATCGGCCACCGGGCCCTGAAAGCGCGCATCCAGCAGCTGATCGCCGAGACACGGGACAAGCTCCCTCCCTGCGACGAGGCCGAAGCCGCCTTGGCAAGGGCAAACCCGGGCGCTGCCGCCCTGGCCCGCTACATCCGCCGCAGCGGCTGCTACCCCGTCTATACACGGACGGCGGTCACGTTCTTTCCCCTGGGCGAGGATAAATGGGCCGAGCTTTTGCAGCAGCTGGAGCAGGCAGAGCATTTCATCTTCCTCGAGTATTTCATCGTAGACGAGGGGCTGATGTGGGGCAAGATCCTCGAAATCCTTGCCCGCAAGGCGGCCGAGGGCGTCGATGTCCGCCTGCTCTACGACGGCACCTGCGAATTTTCCACCCTGCCCCACGACTATCCGAAACGCATCCGCGCCCTCGGGATCCGGTGCAAGATGTTCGCTCCCGTATCCCCCTTTGTCTCCACGCACTACAATTACCGCGACCACCGCAAAATCCTTGTCATTGACGGCCACACGGCCTTCAACGGCGGCGTCAACCTGGCTGACGAATACATCAACCAGATCGAAAAGCACGGGCACTGGAAGGACACGGCCGTTATGCTCAAGGGAGAAGCCGTCAAGAGCTTTACGCTCATGTTCCTCCAGATGTGGAACATCGACGAGGCCAAGCCGGCGTTTGACCCCTTCCTGGCCGTACCGGCCGGCGCGCCTGAAGCCAAGGGCTTTGTCCTGCCCTACGGCGACTGCCCGTTAGACGGGGATAAGGTCGGCGAGCGGGTCTACATGGATATTTTAAACCGTGCCGAACGCTATGTGCATATCATGTCCCCCTATCTGATCCTCGACGGAGAGATGGAGACCGCCCTCAAATTCGCCGCCGAACGCGGCGTGGACGTGACGCTCATTTTGCCCGGCATCCCCGACAAGGAGATCCCCTATGCGCTCGCCAAGACCCATTATGCTTCCCTGCTGGATTCCGGCATCCGCATCTGCGAATATACGCCCGGCTTTGTCCACGCCAAGGTATTTGTCAGCGACGGCCGTGAGGCCGTGGTCGGGACAATCAACCTGGATTACCGCAGCCTCTACCATCACTTTGAATGTGCTACCTATATGTATGGTGTGGATTGTATCCCCGAAATCGAAGCCGATTTCCAGGCCACGCTGGCAAAATGCCGGGCTGTCACGGCCGAATCGATACGCCACGAAAAATGGAAGCGCCGCCTGACCGGATTTGTTATGAAAACCATTGCTCCGCTCATGTAGCGGGGCAATATTTCTCCGGATCCTCTTAACGGCTCTTGACAAACAGGCTCTATCCTTCCTATAATAAAATTGATCGTTTTTGAAACAAACGAGGGTTTCAAAAATGAATAACTTATACGTGAGGGGTGGAAAGATGAACAGTATCCGCAAAAAAATCACAGTGTGCCTGATGGCAACCGTCCTAACCGCGCTGGTCCTGGTGGGCGCAGTCAGTATTGCGCTCAATTACCGGAGCACGATCGCCACGGTAGGCCGGATGATGAGCGAAACTGCCGTGCTGGCCGCGGAGCGGGTGGAGCAGGAACTGACTGCCTACAAAAATGTCGCCATGGACACCGGCTGCATTCCCCAATTGTCCGATGATACGGTATCCGTAGAAGAAAAACGCGCCATCATCGACGAACGCGTTTCCATGCACGGATTCCAGAGGAGCAACATCGTCGGCGCCGACGGCATCAGTATCTTTGATGGCAATGATTACTCCGACCGGGAATATGTACAGCAGGCCATGAAGGGCACTGTTTATGTGTCTGAGCCGTTGGTCAGCAAGGTTACCGGAGAGCTGTCGATCATGGTGGCGGCTCCTCTCTATGCCGGCGGAAACCAGGACGGCGAAATTGTCGGCGTAGTCTACTTTGTGCCGCCGGAGACGTTCTTAAACGACATCGTTTCTTCGATCAAAGTCAGCCCGAACAGCAAGGCCTACATGATCAATAAAAACGGCGATACCATTGCCGACGTTACCCTGGATACGATCACGACGCAGAACGTTGAGCGTGAAGCCCAGAGCGACTCCTCGCTCAAAGGGCAGGCCGCCATCCACGCCAAAATGCGCCAGGGTGAAAACGGTTTCGGCAGCTTCCGCGATACGGACGGCCCCCGTTACGCGGCATATGCCCCGGTAAACGGCACCGACGGCTGGAGCGTGGCGATCACCGCCATGAAGAAGGACTATCTCACCGATACATATATAAGTATTTTTATCGATATACTGGTAATCATCGCTTCCGGTCTGGCTTCGATCGTGGTGGCTGTAAAATTATCCGGCAACATCAGCGCGCCGATGCAGGCCTGCTGTACGCGGATGAATCAGCTGGTAAAGGGCGATCTCAAATCCCCTGTCCCGCAGACGGACGGCCAGGACGAGACGGCGCAGCTCACTCGTGCTACGGCCGATATGGTAAACGGGCTGAACATCATTATCAACGATATCGGTTATCTGCTCAATGAAATGGCCAACCAAAACTTTGACGTCCAGTCCGACTACCGGGATTTCTATGTGGGCGAGTTCCAGAATATCCTGCTGTCGATGCGCAATCTGAAGCTGAAGCTAAGCGGCACCATCCGACAGATCGATTCCTCGGCCACCCAGGTATCCAACGCCAGCGGCCAGGTATCCACCGGCGCTCAGTCCTTAAGCCAGGGCTCCATTGAACAGGCCAGCGCCGTGGAAGAGCTGGCTGCTACCATCAACGATATCTCGGATAATGCCAAAAAGACGGCTTCCGCCGCCGAAGCAGCCGGCAAGGCCGTCGGGCAGGCCGGCGCTCAGCTGGGTATCAGCGTTGAATATGTAAAGGGTCTTAACCAGGCAATGGAGCGGATTTCCAATTCCTCCGAAGAGATTTCCAAGATTATCGCTACGATTGAAAACATTGCCTTCCAGACCAACATCCTGGCCCTGAACGCCTCCGTAGAGGCGGCCCGGGCAGGCGCCGCAGGCAAAGGCTTCGCCGTAGTGGCCGACGAGGTCCGCAACCTGGCCGCCAAATCGGATGAGGCCGCCAAGGCTACCAAGGAACTCATCGAGAATTCCATCGCCGCGGTCACGGAAGGCGGCCAGGCGGTGAACAAGGTCACCGAAGCCCTGGAGCAGACCAGCGTCTACGCGGGCGGCGTAACCGCTCAGATGGATATTGTGGTGAAGGCCGTAGACGATCAGACCGTAGCCATCGCTCAGGTCACCGAGGGCATTGACCAGATTTCCAACGTGGTGCAGACCAACAGCGCCACCGCCGAGGAAAGCGCCGCGGCCAGCGAGCAGCTGTCGGCCGAGGCGGTCGGCTTGAAGCAGCTGGTGGATCAGTTTACTTTGGCCAGCGACTGACGGCTTAGGTGAAATCATTTATAAGTAAATACAAAGGGGTGCTGCAAACGCCGGCAATGGCTGATTGCAGCACCCCTTTTTGTATTTCTGCCAAAATGCCTGTTCGGCAAAAAAACTTTATGGTTTTTTATACTCTTCGATCACACATTCGTGCTCTTTTGTTTTTTTATTGTAGTTTATCCCTACTAATAGAAGGTTCCCATGATATTCCGCCAGGCTTTTACAATATTCTTTTCTTTTGATCTGTTCCAAGGCGCCTACGGCACTTTGATCCCATTTTAGCTCCACCACCAGCGCCGGTTTTTCCGAAAAATGTTTTCTTGGAAGGAATACCAAATCGGCAAATCCCTTTCCGCCTGCCAACTCTCGATGTACCGTATAGAAATTTCTGGCAGCATACAAAGCCAGCGAAATCGTATAACTCAAAGCGTTTTCATCGTTGTACTGGATATGAGAAGTCTCAAAATGGGCCTCCCCTATACGTTTTGCCACCTGCTCCGGGCGCTTCTCCCAAATTGCTTTCAAGGTATCGGTCGAATGTTTCAGCGCTCTTGATATCTCTCCCCAGTCCGATACCGATACGGCATTTACATATTCGGATCGGACCTCGTCATTGGGGATAAACACGCATTTATTTACACTGTCATACCCCAAATATCCCAGATGGATTAAAAGCGTAAGGACATCATCCTTTGTCCGAAATGTCGCCATATCGTTGATAAAGCTCCCGGTATTCACCGGAATCGATTCACCGGCCATCATACTTACTATATCGTCCTTCAAACCGTCAAAATTCAAATCGATGTAGGTCTGCAAGGCTTCAAAGGATTCTGTTTCGTTCCAGTAATTTCCTACTCGTCCAAGAAGCATGCAGCTGATCACGGAGCGGGGGCTGTAAATGCAGGGCGCTGTCTCAAAGGAATACCCGTCATACCAGTTTTTCACCTCGTCCATATCCATCTTATATCCGGCACAGAAACCTCCGCCTTCGCAGAAACCCTAGCAGAAGACTT
>CANSWW010000223.1 GCA_947650845.1 uncultured Lachnospiraceae bacterium | reverse complement strand
GCTTCCAGGGGCGCAAGCTCTGCTTCATCGGCGACGGCAACAATATGGCGAATTCCCTGATCGCGGGCGGCATTAAAATGGGCATGGAGGTGAGCGTCGCTTGTCCGGAGGGCTACCGCCCGGATGAAGCGCTCTGTAAATGGGCCGCAAAGAACGGCGCTTTTACCTGTACGCCGGACGTGCTTGCGGCGGCGGCGGACGCCGATGTGATCTATACGGACGTGTGGGCTTCCATGGGACAGGAGGACGAGGCGGAGAAGCGCCGTCTGGTGTTCGAGGGGGTTTACCAGGTGAATGATAAGGTGATGGCGGCGGCTAAGCCGGACGCGATGGTGCTCCATTGTCTGCCGGCCCACCGGGAGGAGGAGATCACGGAGAAGGTGTTTGAGGCCCATGCCGACGAGATTTTTGAGGAGGCGGAGAACCGTCTGCACGCGCAGAAGGCGGTCATGGTGAAGTTGATGAAGGAGTGACCGTATAAATCCTCGGCTTGTTGCAACAAGAATTGCTGCCGGGACAACATCGGATAATGCCGGGGTAACGCCGGGCGTCGCCGGCATAAAAACAAACCGGAACATAGGAGCGGCCGCTCCCGTTCTCCTTAAAAAGGGAGAGGGGAGCGGCCGCCTTGGAAAGGGCGGCTTCAAAAGCCGCCGCTTTTTTCGTTAGCAGCAGGAATTGCAGCCGCATCCGCCGCCGCCAAAGCCGCTGCCGCCGCCGCAGCAGGACAAAAGCAGCAGGATCCAGATCAGGGAGCAGCAATCGTTGTCGCCGCCGCCGAAGATGTTGCCGAAGCCGCCGCCGCAGCCGCCGTTACCGCCGCAGCAGCACAGAAGCAGCAGGATCCAGATGATATTGCCGCAGCCGCTGCCTCCGTTGCATCCGCAGCCGCTGTTGCAGTTGGTCGCTACTAAATCGCTCATGTTTGAGTCCTCCAAATTTTGTTTACACTAAATGATATGTAAATCGGCTTGTCTGGTTACCGGATTTTAGAAAGTTTCTGCGAGGGAAGTTTTCGCGGGGGAAGCAATATGTTTTCGCGGGGGAAGAAATAATTCTTGAATCCTGCCGCATAAAAGGGTACAATGGATTTCGTACCAGGATGCCCCCAAAAGACGGGCAATCACAAAGAAACGCCGCAAGGAGGAAAAAGACATATGCCTGAATTAGACGCAAAGACGCTTGCGTACATCAATCTGTACGCGGTTTTAGGGGCGCTGGAGAATCTCTGCGAGATAGACGAAGAAGCAAGGAGGCTCGCTTCCCGCAAAAAGCCCGTTTCCGTAGGCTTTGAGGTAAAAAACGGGCCCAGCGCGACCTTGACCTTCGCAGACGGCCGCTGCACGCTGCGCGAAGGATGCGAAAGCTGTATCATCAAGCTGCCGTTTGCTTCCTGTGAAAAATTCAACGGACTGATTGACGGCACGGTGACGCCGGTTCCGAGCAAGGGCCTTCTGCACGTAGGCTTTCTTTTAAAATCTTTTACCAAATTGACCGACCTATTAACGCGCTATCTAAAAGCCTCGCCGGAGGACCTGGCGGACCCCGCCTTTAAAGAAAAGAGCACGACGCTGATGTTTTATGTAATTGGCGCCGCGCTGTCCCAGATCGGCAACGAGGACCCGATCGGCCGCTTCAGCGCCTCCAATATAGTAGACGGGATCGTGCAGCTTTCGATCGCGGACGGGCCCTGCCTGGGGATCCGCGTAAAGGACCATCGGCTGGAGACAGTCAAGCGCCGCCCGAAAAAGCCACGGGCGCGGATGGAATTCGGCAGCATGGAGCTGGCGCGCCGCCTGTTTGACGGAGAAGTCAATGCGGTGGCCTGCATCGGAACCGGCGAAATCCGCATGGGCGGGATGATTTCCATGGTAGACAATATCAACCGTATTCTGGACCGTGTGTCCCTGTACCTGGCATAAGGAGGAACCGTTCTATGAGCATACCGACCAATCAATATCCGAACAGCCGCGCCCTCTTCGAGCGGGCCTGTCAAGTAATTCCCTCGGGGATTTACGGCCATTTAGGCCCGGCCGAAGGCTGCATGATCCCGGTGGAAGCCTTCCCGCTGTACTGCGACCACGCGAAAGGGAGCTATTTCTGGGACGTCGACGGCAACCGTTTTATCGACTACATGTGCGCGTACGGCCCCAACGTCCTGGGCTACAACGACCCGGACGTCGACGAAGCCGCCCGCAAGCAGATGGAAAAAGGCAACTGCACGACCAACCCCAGCCCGGTGATGATCGACTTCGCCGAGCTTCTGGTAGATACCGTAAAAAGCGCCGAGTGGGCCTTTTTTGCCAAAAACGGCAACGACGCGACCTCGCTGGCGGTGATGGCGGCCCGGGCGTACACGCGCCGCAAAAAAATCGTCTTTTTCAAAGGCTATTACCACGGCGTCTCGCCCTGGGCCCAGAAAATCGACTATCCCGGTATCCTGCCGGAAGAAGTCTGCCATAATATCTATGTGCCCTGGAACGACGTCGAGGCCCTGAAAGAAGTATTTGCCTCGTACAAGGGAGAAATCGCGGCGGTGATCGGCCAGCCCTATATGCACGGAAACTTCGCCGACAACGAACTGCCGGAAAAAGGCTTCTGGCAGCAGGTGCGCGCCCTTTGCAGCGCAGAAGAAGCCGTGCTGATCGTCGACGATGTGCGCGCCGGCTTCCGCCTCGATCTGCAGGGCTCAGACCACTACTTCGGCTTTGAAGCCGACCTGATCTGCTTCTGCAAAGCGCTGGCCAACGGCTATAACGTTTCGGCCCTGTGCGGGAAAAACTTTTTGAAAAATACGGTGAGCGGGCTTACCTACACCGGCAGCTACTGGATGAGCGCCGTGCCCTTTGCGGCCGGAATCGCCTGCATCGAGAAAATGAAGCGGCTGAATCTGCCGGCTCTTCTAAAGGAAAAAGGCGAAAAGCTCACCCACGGCCTGATAAAAATCGCCTCCGAAGCAGGCTTTCGGCTGGTGGTATCCAGCGCTCCGGCGCTGTTTTACCTGCGCACGGCGGACGACGACTCGCTGATGCTGCACCAGGCCTATATCGCAGAAATGGTGCGCCGCGGCGTGTTCATGACAAACCACCACAACCATTTCCTCAACGCCGCGCTGAGCGACGACGATATCGAGCACACCTGGCAGGCGGCCAAAGAAGCCTGGGCGGCGGTCAAAGCGGCATTGTGATTTTTAAGTGAAATTCATCCCGCCCCCCTAGTATTTCCCGCAGGGCTTTGCTAGAATAAGAAATAGTAAACAAGCAGAGAGGGCAGACCGATGAAAAACCGGATTTTAGTAGTCGATGACGAAAGCAGAATGCGCAAGCTGGTAAAGGATTTTCTGGTGCGGCGGGAATTTGAAGTGCTGGAAGCAGGAGACGGCGAAGAAGCCGTCGATCTGTTTTTCCAGGAAAAAGATATTGCGCTGATTATCCTCGACGTGATGATGCCGAAAATGGACGGCTGGGAAGTCTGCCGCACGATCCGCAAGCATTCGCATGTGCCGATCATAATGTTGACGGCCAAGGGCGAGGAGCGGGACGAGCTTCTGGGCTTTGAGCTGGGCGTGGACGAATACATCTCAAAGCCGTTCAGCCCCAAAATCCTGGTGGCGCGCGTAGAAGCGATCCTGCGCCGCAGCGGCGGATTAAGCGCCGACGTGCTGTCGGTAGGCGGCATTACGTTAGACAAGACGGCCCACTATGTGACCGTGGACGGAGAACGGATTGAACTAAGCTTCAAAGAATTTGAACTGCTGGAATACTTCATGGAAAACCAGGGCATCGCCCTGTCCCGGGAGAAAATTCTCAATAATGTGTGGAATTACGACTATTTCGGCGAAGCGCGCACGATTGATACGCATGTCAAAAAGCTGCGCAGCAAAATCGGGGCCAAGGGCGATTATATCAAGACGATTTGGGGAATGGGCTACAAGTTCGAGGTAGACGGTCGGGAGTAACACAATACGGAAACAAATGCGTATCAGGAGGAACATAAATTTGTCCGAAAGAATGCAGAAAGACAGGCCAAACGCAATCGAACATTCGGAAATACGCACGGCCCAAAAGCTGTTAAGCAATCCGATTCTCACCATTTACCACGGGAATAAAGACGCAAGCCTGATCCCCGCATTTGGTTTGGGCAGCTCGGGCAATGACTATGGACGAGGATTTTATACGACGCCAAGCATAGAGCTGGCGAAAGAATGGGCATGGGGGACGTATACAGCCGGTGATAAAGGCTATGTTCACACGTTTGAATTAAATACAAAATCATTAAGCATCCTGAATTTGACAGAACTAGACAGCATACGCTGGCTCGCGGAGCTGGTATATAACAGGCAGTTAAATGTTCAGGATAAAGAAGTAGTAGAGGATAACATAAAGATACTTCTCAATAAATATAAATTGGACACAAGTAAATATGACGTTATCATAGGCTACCGGGCCAATGACAGCTATTTCGCGTATGCGGAAGCGTTCGTATCCGGAACCATTTACAAAGACACGCTGGAAAAGGCCTGCTGGACGATTATGACTATCTGGAAGGGCTGAAGCTGGAGAACGAACAGGTCAAGGCGGAGTTTGAGGCAAGCAGAGCGGAAAACGAGGAGACCCGCAGCCAGTATGACGAGCAGACCAAAAGCCTGGAGGAGGATGTAGAGAAGATTACCAGCACCATCCAGAGCTTGGAGGATACGGAAAGGGAATACTACGCAAACCAGGCGAAAATCCAGAAGGAAATGCAGGAGGCCCAGGC
>CANSWW010000222.1 GCA_947650845.1 uncultured Lachnospiraceae bacterium | reverse complement strand
ATGGATCCGCCTGAATAAGAACGTGGAGCTTCTGGACACACCCGGAATCCTGTGGCCAAAATTCGAGGATCCGCAGGTCGGACGCCGGCTGGCGGCGATCGGATCGATCAACGACAATATCCTCAATCTGACGGAGCTGTGCGGATATATGATCTGCTTTATGCAGGAACATTATCCGGAGAGACTTGCGGGACGCTATGAGCTGTCGGAGGCCTGTTCGACACAAGGGGATGTGTATGAGATATTGACGTCGATCGCCAGGCAGCGCGGCTGTATCGGCAAAGGCGGGGAGCCGGATCTTAACAAGGCGGCCCAGCTGGCGCTGGAGGATTTTCGCAGCGGCCGCCTGGGCCGCGTAACGCTGGAGGCGCCAAAGGCATGACGGAAAAAGAGGAGAGAGAACGGCGAAAAAGGCAGCAGATGCGGATGCGGCGGACCGGGCGGACAGGGCCGGAAAAGGAGCCGCTGTCTGAAAGGCGCCGGAGAAACCGCCGCAGGTATTATATATACGAAGTGGTCAGCCTGCTTCTTTACGGGCTTTTGGTGTATGCGCTCTGTATCGGAGCCGTGCGCTATGTGGGACAGAAAACGATGGTGGAGGGCTCTTCCATGGCGCCGACGCTGGAGGATGACGATCATCTGCTGGTGGATAAACTGACCTATCGCTTTTCGGAGCCGGAACGATTCGATATTGTTGTGTTCCGGTATCTGCACCTGGAAAACAGCTATTATATCAAGCGGGTGATCGGCTTGCCGGGAGAAACGGTGCAGATCAAGGATGGGATCATTTACATAAACGGAGAACCGTTGGAGGAGAGCTACGGTCTGGAGACGATGCAGAATCCGGGGCGGGCCGCCCAGCCGATTACGCTGGGGGCAGATGAATATTTTGTCTTGGGAGATAATCGGAATGTAAGCTCGGACAGCCGGGACCCGATGGTGGCTAACGTCGCCAGGGAGCAGATCGTGGGCCGGGCCATTTTCCGCTTGTATCCGTTTGATCGTATGGGGACGCTGGGGCACAAGTAGCGGGCCATTCCCTTGCCCGGGTTCCCGGAATCCGGAGAAATACGCAAGAAGAGGAGAAAAAGATGGCTCTTACCATGGAAGAAAAAGAGGCCAGGCGGCTGGCTCGTGAGGAACGGGCATGGCAGAGAGAGGAAAAAGAGCGCCGGAAGGAGGAGAAGCGCCGGGAACGGGAGCGGCTGGAAAAAGAGCGCCTGGAGACGATGCGCGTCTATGAAAAGCAGTATGAGCAGGACTGTGAATATATCTGCGGAATCGACGAGGCCGGCAGAGGGCCGTTGGCCGGGCCGGTGGTGGCGGCGGCGGTGGTTTTGCCCGCCGGGCTGGCAATCCCCTATGTGAACGACTCCAAAAAGCTGACCGAGAAGCGGCGCGAGCTTTTGTATCCGGAAATCATGGAAAAGGCGCTGGCAGTGGGCGTAGGGATTGTTTCGGCTGAGCGAATTGATGAGATCAATATTTTGCAGGCAACCTACGAAGCAATGCGCGAGGCGGTCGGACATCTGGCGGTCCGTCCGGATATCCTGCTTAACGACGCGGTGCGGATCCCGGGTCTTGCGATCCCTCAGGTTCCGATTATCAAAGGGGATGCAAAGAGCATGTCGATTGCCTGCGCCAGCATTATTGCCAAGGTGACGAGGGACCGTATGATGGTGGAGTATGACCGGCAATATCCGGGCTACGGCTTCGCGGGCCATAAGGGCTATGGCTCGGCGGCGCATATGGCGGCCATTCGTCAAAACGGCCCCTGCCCGCTCCATCGCCGGACCTTTATTCGAAATATTATCGGTTAGGAAAGCGGCATATGAGGATGGATTGGCTGGCGCAATGGTAGAAGGCGGCAGGGAAAGAGGAGCAGGTGAAACGAAATCGGAGAGAGGTGGGCAGCCGTTATGAAGAAAAAGCGGCCGCCTATTTGACAGAGCAGGGATTGACAGTCGTGGAGCGCAATTACCGTTGCCGCACCGGCGAGATCGATATTATCGCCAGGGACGGCCCCTGCTATGTGTTTTGCGAGGTGAAGTACCGTTGCGACCAGGGGGCCGGCGATCCGGCGGAGGCGGTGGATGCAAGAAAGCAGCAGGTGATTTTCCGTACGGCCGTTTTGTATATGCACCGGCAAGGGCTTCCGGAAGATACGCCGTGCCGTTTTGACGTGATTGCCATGACCGGCGTCGGGGAGGCGCTGCGCCTGCGGTGGATTCGGGACGCGTTCGGCGGGTTTTAGATTTGTTGGAAAGGAATTAGTTCGGGAGGTGAACGGAATGCGGCGAGAAGAAGGCGGACTGTCCTGGAAACGAAACGGTTCGGCGCGTGTGATGGAAACGCGGGAGAGCGCGGGCGTACCGTATCTGTATTTTCCTGCTTTTGCAAAAAGCGGTCTGGTGCTTCATGGCTTTTCAACCCGCTTGGGCGGAGTGAGCCGGGGGGACTGCGCGACGATGAATTTTGCCTTGAACCGGGGGGATGATCCGGCCAATGTGAGGGAGAATTACCGACGGATGGCGGCGGCGATCGGTTTTCGGGCGGAGCGGATGGTATTGGCCAAGCAGACCCACACGACCAACATCCGCCAGGTAACAGAGGCCGATGCCGGCAAGGGCTACAGCCGTGAGCGGGATTATGAGGATATCGACGGCCTGATGACCGACGTGCCGGGCCTTGTGCTGGTCACTTCGTACGCGGATTGTGTGCCGCTTCTGTTTCTGGATCCGGTGCGGCGGGTGATTGCGGCTTCTCATTCCGGCTGGCGGGGTACGGCGGCCCGCATGGGCTGCCGTACGGTGGAGGCTCTGCGGGAGGCTTATGGCTGCCGTGCGCAGGATCTGCTGGTAGGAATCGGTCCCAGCATCTGCCAGAGCTGTTATGAGGTCGGCGAGGACGTGGCGGCGGCGTTTACCGGCTTATCCGCACGGGACCAGGCTTTGGTGCGGCCGATAGAAGGAAAAGAAGGGAAATATCTCTTGAACCTACAGAGGATCAATGAACAAATCTTGCAGGAAGCCGGAGTGGAAAAGGAACACATTTTTATGACGGATATCTGCACCTGCTGCAACAAGGAATTGCTGTTTTCCCACCGGGGCAGCCGGGGGCGTCGGGGAAATATGGCAGCCTTTCTCTGTCTGCGGGAACGCTTATAAGGCGGCTGTTGCAGCAAACGGCCCGGCGGCGGATTCTGCAAAAAACCGCTGTGAAAAAATAAAAAAACCGCTTGACAAAGCTTCCCTGCGGTGGTATCCTTAACAAGTCGTGAGTACGAAAACAAAGTAGAGTATCCACTCTCACCTTAGCACGAGTTGGTGACTAAGCGTTCAAGAAAGGTACAAGGGTACCGTAGGATGGTGGATAGTCTGACTATCCATTTTTTATTTATCCATGGGGGTGCAAGACCATTAGCGATTTAATGATTAACGAACAGATTCGTGACAGAGAAGTCCGTGTAATTGGAGTGAGCGGCGAGCAGCTGGGCATCATGCCGGTTCGGGACGCGATGCGCCTGGCGCAGGAAGCCGAGCTGGATTTGGTGAAGATTGCTCCGACGGCGAAGCCTCCGGTCTGCAAGATTATTGATTACGGAAAGTATCGGTATGAGCTGGCCCGGAAGGAAAAAGAAGCGAAGCGTAAGCAGAAGATCATTGAGATTAAGGAAGTGCGTCTTTCCCCCAATATCGATACCAACGATTTGAACACAAAGGCCAATGCTGCCCGTAAGTTCATTTCCAAAGGGGATAAAGTAAAAGTTACTTTGCGTTTCCGCGGCAGAGAGATGAGCCATATGGCGAACTCCAGACACATTTTGGACGACTTCGCCGAAAAGCTGGCCGATATAGCGGTTGTCGATCGACCTGCGAAGGTAGAGGGCAGAAGCCTGGTCATGTTTTTATCGGAGAAGAGGAATTAAATTGAAGGAGGGACGTTGTCATGCCTAAATTAAAGACAAAAAGAGCCGCCGCTAAGCGTTTTAAGAAAACCGGTACCGGCAAGCTTATGAGAATGAAAGCCTACAAGAGCCACATCCTGACCAAGAAGTCTACCAAGAGAAAGAGGAACCTGCGTAAAGCCACCGTTACCGATGCAACCAATGCAGCAGTAATGAAGAGAATCTTACCCTATTGATTGGTAGCATGGAAGGAGGAATACTGAGATGGCAAGAGTAAAAGGCGGAATGAACGCCAGAAAAAAGCATAATCGCGTATTAAAGCTGGCCAAGGGCTACAGAGGAGCCAGATCGAAACAGTACAGGGTAGCCAAGCAGTCCGTAATGAGAGCGCTGACCAGCTCTTACGCGGGACGCAAGGAGAGAAAGAGACAGTTCCGTCAGCTGTGGATCGCCCGGATCAATGCGGCGGCCCGTATCAACGGCCTGTCCTACAGCCGGTTTATGTACGGCCTGAAGCTGGCCGGGATTGAGATGAACCGCAAGATTCTCGCAGACATGGCGGTCAACGATGCGGCCGGGTTTGCGAAGTTAGCCGAGACAGCGAAGGAGAAGCTGGCGGCGTAAAGCAGATAAATAAACGCTTCGGAAAGGCAGATGCGTTTCCGAAGCGGGAATGAACGGCGTGTGGCTCAGTTTGGTAGAGCGTTCGGTTAGGGACCGAGAGGTCGCAGGTTCGAATCCTGTCACGCCGATTGACAGGCGGCATAGGCCGTCTGCCATAAGAGAAAGCCGGTGAGGTTTTCCCCTTGTGTGTCCGTAGCTCAGCTGGATAGAGCAACGGCCTTCTAAGCCGTGGGTCGGG
>CANSWW010000221.1 GCA_947650845.1 uncultured Lachnospiraceae bacterium | reverse complement strand
GAATCTCTTTTCAGTATACTCATTTTGCGGGCAAAGCTCAAGGGGAAAATGGAGGATTTGCGGGGGGCGGGGGGGGGAGAACGGGGGCGTTTCATCGCCCCCGCTGCATTCGTGTCTTGACCGTATGGAATTCGGCCCGGGCATTAACTCTTTTTCATCATTTTTTGAATCATTTGGAAACGGGATTTTTCTTCGGGAGTCATCTTTTTTTCCATCTCCGAAAAGATCATCTGCGTTTCTTCGTCGGTAAAGGCGACGCCCATCTGCGCGGCCTTGGTGTTGACGGCCAGGAAAAAAGGCATCAGGGTATCCTTGTTCTGCTTCTGCATTTCTTTTAAAATCTGTTCGAGAAACATGACTTTGAAGGGGCTGATTCCGGCAAAGGCCGGATTGCTTTTTAAATTTTCTTCGTCCTGCATATCATTCCTCCTGCATTTTGCTTTGCAACTGCTATATTAAGAATTGTTATTTTGGTTTTGGGAAAAAGCCTGGCCCATGCCCATATCCATGAAATCCATGTTCTGGAACATGGTATTGTAGGTATCAAACATGGCGGCCTGCTCGGGCGGCAGCATTTCTTTGATCAGATCCATCGGAGAGAGCGGCCCGGATGCCTTTTTCTGCAGGTCGGAAAATTTTTGATACAGCTTCATGGCTTCCATGGCGTTTTTCATCTGGTCGAGCATGGCGCTTTCGGCCGGTCCGCCGTATGGGCGCAGGGTCTCGATCAGCTGGGCAGGCGGCGGCATGGGCCGGTGCGGCCAGGGCGGCGGCTTGCCGGGCGTCTGAAACAGCTCCATGGCGTTTTGCAGCTCCTGCAGCTGGATATAAAAAGCAGCCCATTGCTGCATCGATGGCTCGAGAAACGGAATAAAAGCCTTCATCATCTGAAGGCTGGCGCTCCCGATCAATTCGTCAAATTCCGTCATTTGCAGCGTAGGCTTCATGGCTTGGTTCCCTTTCCTTTCTTTTTAATGTATGCAGGGGACAGGCAAGCTATGTCTGTCCGGAAATACATTTTGGCAGGGCCTTTCTGCACAGCGGGAGATGCGTACAAATAGCCGGCGCATAGAATGACAGTAGAGGGAAAGCGGGAGTCGAAAAAGCCGCTAAAGGGGGGTCGGGCCTGCCTTCTCTCAAAGGGATGAATGCGGGAAGGAGAAGAAATGAGGCATAAATTGATTATTGACGGAAATGCCGTCTATGAAGTGGATGATGAATGTATGGCCTGTCGGGAGGAGAAGGGAAAAGGAATGGGGAATACAGGGACGGGAAAAAGCCGGATATGGGAAGAATTCCCGGGAAAGTGTGTCAAACGAAAGGGAAACGGGCGGCCGTTTGCGTGAGTAATTGGGCGTTGTGCAAACGGCTGCTTTGTGGTAAGATGGGACGGGAAAGCCGATATTTTGGCAGTACCGCCAAAAGCCCTGCCCCAAGCGGGGCTTTTTCAATGATAGTGCATAAAAATGCAGAAAAACCTTGACTATATGCAAGTAAGGTGTATAATTATTAAAATCAAAGAAGGCTTTCCCCTTCCGGCTTTGCCGGGAAGGGGAGGCGGAGGGAGAACAGTATGACGAAGGTCTATATCGACGGAAGCGCCGGCACGACCGGCCTGCGGATCCGGGAGCGGCTTGCGGCCCGCAGCGATATCTGTCTGTTAGATATAGGGGAAGAGGAGCGCAAGGATCCGCGGGCCAGAGGCGAGCGGATGAATGAGTCGGACATTACGTTTTTTTGTCTGCCGGACGCGGCGGCGATCGAGGCAGAAGGGCTGGTTACCAATCCGCGGGTACGGATCATCGACACGTCTACGGCGCACCGGACGGCCCCGGGCTGGAGCTACGGTTTTGCGGAGCTTTCGCGGGAGCACCGGCAGGCGATTGCGCAGTCGAAGCGGATATCGGTGCCGGGCTGCCATGCCAGCGGCTTTAACGCGTTAGCGTATCCGCTGGCGGCGGGCGGGATCGTCGGGGACGATTACCCATTTGTCTGCTACTCGGTCACCGGCTACAGCGGCGGCGGCAAGCAGATGATTGCCGATTACGAAGCGCCGGGCCGGGACCGGGAGCTTCAAAGCCCCAGGCAGTATGGCGTGACGCAGCAGCACAAGCATTTGAAAGAAATGAAAGCGGTTCCGGGGCTTTTACGCGAGCCGGTTTTCGCGCCGATTGTAGCGGATTATTACAGCGGGATGGTGGTATCGGTTCCTTTATTTGGCCATCTGCTGAGGGAAAAGCGGACGGTGGCTTCTCTGAGGGAATACTTTGAGGAATATTATGCCGGACAGCCGCTGATCCGGGTGCGGGAGGAGACGCCGGCGTTTGTCGGAGCGAATGCTCTTTCGGGGAAGGATACGATGGAGATTTTGATATCCGGCAACGACGAGAGGATTTTGCTGGCCGCGCGTTTTGATAATTTGGGCAAGGGCGCGTCGGGCGCGGCGATTCAGTGTATGAACATCATGCTGGGAATTTCAGAGACTACAGGTTTGGAGATGTGAGAAAATGATACAGATGGTAAGTGGGGGCGTATGCGCGCCCAAAGGGTTTCAGGCAAACGGGATCCATTGCGGGATCCGCAAGAACAAGACGAAAAAGGATTTGGCGTTGATTGTAAGCAGCTGCCGGGCGTCCGCGGCGGCCGTGTATACGACGAACCTCGTAAAGGGCGCGCCGATCACGGTGACCAGGGCACATCTGGAGGACGGATACGCCCAGGCCATGATTTGCAACAGCGGCAACGCCAATACCTGCAACGCAAATGGGATTGAGATCGCCGAGGGCATGGGCGCGCTGGTGGAGCAGACGGTGGGAGTCGCGGCGGGGGACGTTATTGTCGCGTCTACCGGC
The DNA here is from genome assembly GCA_947650845.1 of uncultured Lachnospiraceae bacterium. Classification (GTDB taxonomy): domain Bacteria; phylum Bacillota; class Clostridia; order Lachnospirales; family Lachnospiraceae; genus RGIG7193. The sequence continues at coordinate 1,921 of CANSWW010000221.1, read as the reverse complement.
GTGATCGGCCAGCCGCTGGCTCTGGAGCCGATTGCCGCCGCGATGAAAACGCTGGCCGCCAGTCTTTCCGAGGGGACGGACGGCAGCGGCCGCGCCGCGGAAGCGATTATGACGACGGATACCGTAGCCAAGGAGGTGGCCTGCACGTTCGAGGTAGGCGGCAAGCGCTGTACGCTGGGCGGGATCGCAAAGGGCTCCGGGATGATTCACCCGAATATGGCGACGATGCTGGTGTTTTTGACGACGGACGCGGCGATTTCGCCGAAGATGTTAAAGCAGGCGATTCTGTCGGATATTCAGGACAGCTTTCATATGATGAGCGTGGACGGCGACACCTCGACCAACGACATGCTGTCGATTATGGCGAACGGCCTGGCCGGAAATGCAGAGATCACGGAAGAGGGGGAGGACTACGAAGCCTTCTGCGCCGGGCTGCGGGCGGTGACCCATGAGCTGTGCCGGATTATGGCGAAGGACGGCGAGGGGGCGACCCGGCTGATCGAGTGCCATGTAGACGGGGCGGCGGATCGGGAGACGGCCCGTACCGTGGCTAAGAGCATTATTTGTTCGACGTTGTTTAAGAGCGCGATCTATGGCGCGGACGCCAATTGGGGCCGGGTATTGTGCGCGATCGGCTACAGCGGGGCGGCGGTGGACGTTTCGAAAATCGACGTGGATTTTGCTTCAACGGCCGGCCGCGTCGGCGTGTGCCGGGCCGGCAGCGGCATTCCTTTTTCTGAGGAGGAGGCGAAGAAGGTGCTGATGGCCGACGAGGTGCAGGTGCTCATTGACCTGCATAGCGGCGCACAGGGAGCGGTGGCCTGGGGCTGCGATTTGACCTACGATTATGTGAAGATTAACGCGGATTACCGGACGTGAGGCGACGGGTCTGGCGATTGGCGGATCGAGACGTCTATGATAAAATGATTATCGGAAAACAGGCGCGGACGCAAGGGAGAGTGAGATGGAAATGGATAATGCACTGCGGGCGGAGGTATTGATTCATGCCCTGCCTTTTATTCAGAAATATACGGATACGATTGTCGTGGTGAAATACGGCGGCAACGCGATGGTCAACGAGGAACTGAAGCTGGCGGTAATGAGCGACGTGGTGCTTTTGTCGCTGGTGGGGATCCGGGTCGTGCTGGTGCACGGCGGCGGGCCGGAGATATCGGATACGTTAAAGCAGATGGACATCCCCTCGCGGTTTGCGGACGGGCTGCGCGTTACGGACCGGGATACGATGAACGTAGTACAGATGGTCTTGGCCGGCAAGGTCAATAAGGATTTGGTCAATCTTCTGGAGTGTGCCGGGGGCAAGGCGATGGGACTGTCCGGCATCGACGGGCATATGATCGAGGCGAAGCAAATGGATGAGGTCCACGGTTATGTGGGCGAGATTACGGCGGTCAATACGCAGGTGATTTTGGATGTGCTGGATAAGGGATACATTCCGGTGATCTCGACGGTGGGCTGCGACAAGGAGGGGAATGTCTACAATATCAATGCCGATACGGCGGCGGCGCGGATTGCCGGCTGCCTGAAGGCCGAAAGCCTGCTTTCCATGACGGATATCTGCGGCCTGATGCGGGATCCGTCCGATCCTGCGACATTGATTCCGCAGGTTTATGTAAGCGATATTCCGCAGCTGATCGGCGACGGCATTATTACCGGCGGGATGATCCCCAAGATCGGATGCTGCCAGGAGGCGATCCGCCGGGGCGTCAAAAAGGTCTTTATTGTGGACGGGCGCGTGCCGCATTCGCTGCTGATCGAGCTGTTTACCGACGAGGGCATCGGGACGATGTTTGTATAGGAGAAAGCACCGCAGGGGCGCTCCATTATGCCTTGAAAACACGGGCAAGAAGGAGAAAGCACCGCAGGGGTATTCCATTATGCCCTGAGAATATGGGCAAGAAGG
>CANSWW010000220.1 GCA_947650845.1 uncultured Lachnospiraceae bacterium | reverse complement strand
GGCTGTTGTGTCGGCGAAACGTATCAATGAAGTGCTTAATACGGAGATCAAAATACTGTATTTCCCGACTGTCGGGAAGATGGATCGCCGAAATCCGCCGGTTCCAGGACGGCGCAAAATAGTAGACGCCGCTCTCCGCACACATCACGCAGGTGCAGAGCGTCTGCTCATAGGCCCCGCACTCCGAATCATCTTTGACAAGCCCCTCCGGGATGTCCACCGGCGCAAAGGCCCGAAACATACGCGATACGCCGTCCTTTTCATCCTTTCCCCGGACGGCGAACTCTTTCAGAAAGGCCAGCCGCACAAAACGGGAGGGCGAGGAATAATCCCCCGGCAGGCCGAAGCCGCCGCCCAGCCGTTCCCCGAATTCCCGGATCTCATGGCCGGCGATGGTTTGCGGCCGTTTCGGCCGGTTCGTGACGCCGACATACGCGCGCAGATTGGTCAGATGCCAGCGGTAATCCGGGCTGTTTGTCAGCACGCCGATCGTCCGGCGATGGATTTTCAGTCCCGCCGCCTCCGGCTCGACGACCATCGTCTCCCCGGTTCGATCACTGAAAATATAGTGAGCCGGAAGCGGCTTGTCCTCAACCGGTTCGCGTGTCAGCGTAACCGTTTCCAGCATCTTTGCCGCCTCCTCCACGCCGGCGCACTGGCTAAGAAGCCAGCACAGCAGCCGGCCCGGATGGACCTCTGTCTTGCCTGCTTCCCCGCCGCCTTCGTAAACCGCGTATCCCGGATAGTGCAGAAGCGCTCCCATAAGCCCTGCTTCGTTGACGCCGTCCACCAGGATCGGCTCCCCGTACCCCAGCACCGCCATCCCTGTGTAGCCGTAGCGTCCCGGCCGGCCCGCATGAACCGGCCGTATGCCTGGTTCACATAGATCCCCCTTGGGAATCCCGATCACCCGGTTCATCCGCAAATCGCCGAACTGATCGTAGGTCCGCCCCAAAAGATGGCACCCGTCGGCCGTCTCCCATGAAAAACTGCTGCATCCAAACATCATTGTCACCGCCTCCTTGTCGGGGATTAGTTTTCCCAGGCAAGCCTGAAAAAATTCCCCGGCAAGGCAATTCGGCTTTTTTGTCTCAGCGATGCTCCCGGCAGACGAACTATGCGAAGCAGAAACCTATTCGCTTCTTCGCAAGCTCTTAAGCGCCGCGCTAAGCTTCACCGGGTTGCCATAGCGCAGCGTTCCCATCCGGTACAGCTTCGCGCCCAAAATTCCGGCCCCGATGATCGAGACAACCAGAATCAGGAAGGATACCGCGATTTCCCAGGGCGCCACCGTCCCCATGCCAATCCGAGCGAACATCATACTGTAGGAGCTGATCGGCAGGAAGGAAAGCACCCGCGTGATCGGCCCGTCAATATCCATCAGCTGTACCAGCGAGAAGAAATACACGATCATAATCACGATCTGCAGGCCGCCGGAGCTCTTGCTGACATCCTCGGTCTTGCTGACCAAAGCGCCCATCGCACCGTACAAGAACGCGTAGAACAGATACCCGCCCAGTCCAAACGCGGCAAAGCTAATCAGGACCTCCAGCGGTATGTGCAGGAACATATCGAGCATACCGCCCCACTGCTCCCGGTTTACCTCATAGGATATTAGGATCGCTCCCATAATGATTCCTGTCTGTAAAAGACCGCTGATCGCCCCGGCGATCACCTTTCCGAATAGCAGGCTGTTAGGCGTCGTGCTGGTCACCAGGACCTCGATCGCCCGATTGCTCTTTTCATTGGTCACCGCCACGGCAATCATCTGTCCGTAAAGGACGATCAGCATAAAGACGATAATGACCAGAAAATAGCAGTACACGTAATTGCTGCCCGAATCCTTATTCAGGATTTGCTCTTCCACCGTAATCGGGACATCCGCCACCGCCATAATCTCGTTCAGATCAAGCCCCTTTTTCTCGCAGTAGTCCATACGATAAAACTGCTTCATAGCCTGGTCAAACATGGCCGTGTTGCTGTCGCTCATCCCCTTGTTAAACACATAGTAGCGATACTCGGCCGGACCTAACACTACAAAGCCGGCTTCCGCCTCCTGCGCCTCAACCGCCGCGATCAAAGCCTCCTCACTCTCCGCCGGCTGCCAGTTTCCCATCGGAAACATCTGCTTTAGGAGCTCCGCCCGTACGACGCCGGCCGTATCCAGGTACAAATACGCCGTTTTCTCCGATTCCTCTCCTGCCCCTTCCCCGCCGGATACGTCCGATTCGCCGTCCGGTCCGGAGCCGCCGATCACCTGCACGCCGGTAAAGCCCGACAAATCAATAAACCGAGGCAGAAACAGAAGAATCGCTCCGCCCAGTGCCAGGAGCAGGGTAAAGATCACAAAGCCTTTGCTGTTGAAGTATTCTCTTAATTCGTATCCCAGTACAATCCCAAATTTTTTCATGCTTCTTCTCCTACCTTTGCCACAAATATATCGTTTAAAGACGGCGCATAGCTGCCAAAGCGTTCCACCTCAATATCGGAAGATGCCAGCCGCTCCATCACCTGCTTGCGGCCGGCCGGGCCGGTCAGCTCCAGGATCAAAAATTCCTTCTTTCTGCCGCAGACCCGCACAAGATCGGCAAAGTCTTTCGCCAGCTTTTCTTCCAGACTCTCCCCGTCCATATTCTCCGCTGCCAGCATCAGGCGGTTGTGGCCGTACTCCTTCTTGATCTCCCGCAGCTCTCCTTCCAGCACCACCTCGCCCTGATTGATGATGGCGATATTGTCGCAGAATTCCTCTACATAGCTCATCTGATGGCTGGAAAAAATCACCAGCCGGCGGTCGGCGATCAGCTCGTTGACCACGTCTTTTAAGATCTGCGAGTTTACCGGATCCAGACCGCTGAACGGCTCATCGAGGATTACAATCTCCGGGTTGTGTACCAGCGTGGACGCCAGCTGCACCTTCTGCTGATTGCCCTTGGAAAGTGTTTCCAGCTTGCGCTTCTCATATTCCGCCACCTCCAGACGCTCCAGCCACTTTTTGGCATTCGCACGGGCTTCCGACGGCTGTATCCCCCGCAGCCTGGCCAGATAGATCATCTGGTCGATGACCGTCCGCTTGGGATACAGCCCTCGCTCTTCCGGTAGATAGCCGATCCCGTGACGCGAGGGGATGAACTTCTCTCCGTCTAACAAAATCTCCCCGCTGTTTGCGTGGAATACGTCCATCAGGATACGGATCGTCGTCGTCTTGCCCGCGCCGTTACGGCCCAAAAGTCCCAGGGCCTTTCCGCTCTCCACCTGGAACGAGATTCCATGGAGCACCTCTTTTTCGCCAAAGCTTTTGCGAATGTCCTTTACTTCCAGTCTCATTTTGTCCTCCTACTTCACTTCCACTGCTGCTGTCATGCGATTAAAAATCCCAAAATGGCGCCCAAGGTACCGCTGCATAGCAGTACCAGGCCGTACTTCCCAATCAGGGAAACGCCTCGAAAGCCTTTCTCGTAACGCGGGTCGTTTAGCGGCCCCACGCAGCCTTCCGCGCCGCGGTAGATAATCGCCCGCGTTTCCAGCGCGCAGACAAAATGCCAGCCCGCTTCCTCCGCGTCGTGCACGCTCTGAATCTCCCAGTCGTTGTTCCAGCCATTCCAGTCCTTGCCGTCCTCAATGGCTTGTCGGTGTCTGGTCCGCAGCCGACTATTGACCAGCCGCTTGCTGTCCATCGCGTAAATCTGCCGGCCGCTCGCGTTCTTCTCAAACGAATACTTAAGCGCCGTCATCGCCGTAAGGGCGTACCCTTCTGCCGCCTGCTTTTCCAGGAAACGTCTCAGCCCCCGGTTGGTCAAAATCAGCTTGCTCACCGTCTTGCCGCCGGACGGATCCATGCGACTCTCCCACTCCGCACGGGAGATCCGCAATTCCTTTTCGCAGCGGACCGCGTACCGCCGAAACCATATGCCGCACAGGTTTGCAAAAATCACGTACAGAAGTGCAATCCAGTCATACCAGCCGCCGATAAGATCGCGCTGGTGGAGCTGGACCAGCTTCGCCGCCAGATCCACCAGCAAAACGACCGTTCCCCAAAAGATCAGCCGATTGGCCTCCCTCTCAAGGATCTCCCGAAATTTCGCCGCGCGCTGCCTGCGGGACTGCAAATCGTTATGCAGCTCGTTGATTCCGCCTTCTTCGTACTGTTTGGCAAAATAATAGACCATCCCCTCGTCGTGGGTCACCTCCCGCCATCCCAGCTCGCTTGCCATCTCCAGGAAGATTTCCTTGCGGTGTATCTCCTCGAGCGTCGGATTCTTTGACAGCCGAAACTGATCCACATCGTACAGAAGGCGGCATGGCTCGCCTTTTTCAAAGGTATAGCACACACCCACGCGGATATCAATGAGAAACCATCCCTCCAGCGCCATCTGCTCCAGCCACCTGCATTCTTTCTGGTAGCTGGTAAACAAACGATATTTTCGCATGCGCGGATTGACTGCTTTCTCCTTACTATGTCCCTCGTTCCTCACTCTTCTGCCACCTCCCCGGATAATACATCCATTCCGTCTGCCAGTTGTTTCTTCAGTCTCTCTGTCTCCTGCTTCAACAGCTCCCTCCCGGTCTGTGTGAGCCGATATGCCTTGCGCCCTTCGCTGTCCGGTGATGCCAGAATGATGCCGTCGGCACTGAGCCGTCCTACCATCGTGTAGAGCGTACCCGTGCCCAGCACGATCCGTCCCTTCGTCAATTCGCTGACGTACTGCATAATGGCGTAGCCATGCCGGGGGCTGGTCACGGAGAGAAGCGTATAGTAAGTCGTCTCTGTCATGGGAACATACTTCTTTCGCAGATTTTCTTCCAAAAGACTC
>CANSWW010000219.1 GCA_947650845.1 uncultured Lachnospiraceae bacterium | reverse complement strand
GAAGGCATGACAAGCGTTCTCTACCGCCAGATTCAGGAATGGCCGAAAAACGCCCGCGGGGCGATGGCCTGCGAAGCGGTCAAGGCGCTGGCCATAAACGGCAGTTCGACAGCGCTTTTACTGGTAGACCAGATTTCGCGTAAATTTAAATTCCGCCAGGTAAAGACGGCCGCCGGCGAAGCGCTTCTGGCCGCGGCCGGGCAGCTGGGCATCAGCCGCGAAGAGCTGGAGGACCGCATCGTGCCGAATTTGGGGTTTGGCGAGGATTTGTCGCAGACCTTTGATTACGGCCCCCGGAGCTTTCGTGTGGTCCTGACGCCTTCCTTGGAGCTGGAGATTACGGATGAGAGCGGCAAGCGCCTGAAGAGCCTGCCCGCTCCTGGCAAGCGCGACGATACGGAGAAGGCCAAGGCGGCCAGCGATGCCTTCAAATTGCTGAAAAAGCAGCTCAAAACCGTGACCGCCAATCAGAAAATGCGTCTGGAGCAGGCTCTGAGCGCACTGCGATTGTGGACCGTACCGCGATGGCAGGAGCTCTTTGTCAAAAATCCGGTCATGCACCAGTTCGCGATGGGCCTGATCTGGGGGCGCTATGAGGAGGGCTGCCTGCGGGAAACCTTCCGCTACATGGAGGACGGCAGCTTCAATACGGCGGACGAGGACGAGTATGCCCTTCCGGCGGACGGCCTCATCGGCCTGGTGCATCCGATCGAGCTTTCCGAGGAAGATTTGGCAGCCTGGAAGGAGCAGTTGTCCGACTACGAAGTAACGCAGCCGATCCCGCAGCTGGAGCGTGCCGTTTACCGCGTCGCCACAGAGGAGCAAAAGGAATTTGAACTGACCCGCTTTGGCGGCATTCTCATAAACGGCCTGTCCCTTTCCGGCAAGCTGCAAAATCAGGGCTGGTATAGAGGCTGTGTCGAGGACGGCGGCGTATACAATACCTTTTACCGCGAGGACGGCGCGCTCGGCGCACAGCTGGAATTCTCCGGCGCTTTTATCGGCGATGAGAATGAAGAGGTCAAGGTCTACGGCGTACGCTTCTACCGTGCCGGCGCCGTAAAGCGCGGCGGCTATGTCTACGACGAGATTAAAAACGAGAACCGCGTTGCTTTAGGCGAGGTAAGCCCCCGGTATTTCAGCGAGATTGTCTTACAGCTGGCGCATGCGACCGCCGGCAGCGAGGAGCGGCTTGCCTATCCTGCCTGCAAGAACAGATAGCATTGACTTTCCTTCAAAATATGCTATACTCATTCCCTATAGGGCTTTTTTACGGCAGTACCGACCGAGAAGGAGAAATGAGCGATGAAGGAATTAAAATTTGTCAGCCGCTATGTAGGGCGCCACGGGCTCCAATATCTTTTGGGGATCGTGGCTCTTTTTGCCGTCGATCTGCTGAACGTATACATTCCGCAGTACACCGGCGAGATCACCGACGGCCTGGAGATGGGGACGATCGGCATGGACGGGATATGGGTCCTGATCGGGAAAATCCTGCTGCTGGGCGCGGCGATCGCTCTGGGACGCTTTTTCTGGCGCTTTTTTCTCTTCGGAGCTTCGCGTTCCATTGAAAAGGAGCTGCGCAACGACATGTTCGGCCACCTGGAAAAGCTGTCGATGCGTTATTTCAACGAGCACAAAACGGGCGACCTGATGGCCCATTTCACCAACGATCTGGCGGCGGTGCGCATGTTTCTAGGGCCGACCGTGATCACGGCCTTTGACGCCAGCGTGATGATGGTGCTGGTGCTGGCGAAGATGATGGTCTATGTCAACGTAAAGCTGACGCTGATCGCCGTATTGCCGATGCTGTTAATTATGTTTGGCGACTACTTCTATGGGAAAATCATGCACCGGCGCTTTCTGGAAAAGCAGGAAGCCTTTTCCGAGCTGACCGACCAGGTGCAGGAAGCGGTCTCGGGCATCCGCGTGATTAAGGCCTTTGTACAGGAGAGAAAGGAGCTGGCGGCATTTGCCCGGACAAACCGCAAAAATCAGGAGAAGAACCTGGGCGTTGTGCGTACCCAGGCGCTGTTTCTGCCGTTGTTAGATTTGATTATCGGTATCAGCGGCCTTTTGACGCTGCTCTACGGCGGATATCTGGCGATCGCCGGGGAGATTACGCTGGGGCAGTTTGTAGCCTTTAACCAATATATTATGATGCTGGTCTGGCCGATGTTAGCCGCCGGCGAGTGCATCACCTTTGTTTCGCAGGGCATGGCGTCCTTAAAGCGGATTTTGGTCATTTTTGAGGAAGAGCCGGATATCGTGGACAGTGAGGACGTGCAGGATATCAAGCGGCTGGAAGGGGAGATCGATCTGGACGATTTAACCTTTTCATATCCGGATCAGGAGAATGTGCCGGTCCTGGAGGGACTGCGCGTCCATGTGGACAAGGGGAGCACGCTGGCTGTTTTGGGGCGCACGGGAAGCGGCAAATCGACGTTGGCGAACCTCCTGCTGCGGCTCTACAATACCCGCTCGGACATGATCCGCATCGACGGCCATTCTCTCTACCAGATCCCGCTGTCCGTCCTGCGGCGGGATATCGCCTATGTGCCGCAGGATAATTTTCTCTTTTCCGACACGCTGGAAAACAATATTGCCTTCGGGGCCGAGCGGCGGGATAAGGAGGCCATTTACCGGGCGGCGCGCAATGCCTGCATCCACAGCAACATCATGGATTTCCCGGCCGGCTACGGCACGATTGTCGGGGAGCGCGGGGTGACGCTTTCCGGCGGGCAGAAGCAGCGCAGCGCCATTGCCCGGGCGCTTTTAAAGGATGCGCCGATTTTGATCCTTGACGATGCGCTTTCCGCGGTCGATACCGATACCGAGGAGCAGATTTTACATAATCTCCATGAGAACCGGGCCGGCAAGACGACGCTGATTATCGCGCACCGCATTTCGACGATCCAGAACGCGGATCATATCCTGGTCCTTAACGAGGGCCGGGTCGCCGAGTACGGAAGCCATGAGGAGCTGATGGCCCAGGGCGGCATTTACCGCAGTATCTACGAAAAGCAGCAGCTGGAGAAGCAGCTGAATGAGGAGGGAGGCGAGCAGGAATGAGCGTATTTCATAAAAAAGACGAGCGCCCGTCGGATGTGCACTACGAGGGAAACGTCTTGCTTCGCATGCTTTCTTATATGAAGCCGCATGTAAGGACCATGCTGTTTTGCCTGGGGTTAGTGCTGGCGATCACGGCGCTGGAGCTGTATAAGCCGATGATTATCGGCAATGCCATCGACTGGTATATCACCGGGGAAACGCCGGGCGTTCGGGTCGACGAGCGGTTTCGCGGACTGCTTATAGAGGCGGCCAAATATACGGGCGTTCTGCTTTTACTGTTTGTCTGCAACCGGGTACAGTACCTGCTCTTGCAGGCGACCGGGCAGAAAATCATCTATGAGATCCGCAACCAGGTCTTTACCCATGTGGAAAGCCTGTCCATGCGCTTTTTTGACTTGACGCCGGTGGGCAAGATCGTGACCCGTGTCACGAACGATGTGGAAGCGCTGAACGAGCTGTATGCCAACATCCTCGTCAAGCTGTTTAAAAATGTCGTGAAAATCCTGGGGCTTTCTGTTGTGATGCTCTTTTTGGACGTGCGCATGGCGCTGTATTCGTTTATTCTCGTGCCGGTGGTCGTATGCTTGACGGTTGTATTTAAGAATATTTCGCGCCGGGCGTACCAGATGACCAAGACAAAGGTGACGGCCCTCAATACGTTTCTGTCGGAAAACATTTCCGGGATGAAGGTGATCCAGATCTTTAACCGGGAGAAGGAAAAATACGAGGAATTCTGCGGCAGGAGCGAGGAGCTGTACCGGGCCAACTATCGGGAGATGATGGTGTTTGCGATTTTTCGGCCGGTCATTTATTTTGTGTCGGTGGCGGCGCTGGTGATCGTGATTGCCAGGGGCAGCTACGATGTGTTTCATGCGACGCTGTCCTACGGCACGATGTACATTTTTATTCAGTATATCAATTCCTTCTTTGAGCCGATCCAGGAGCTGGCGGAGCAGTTTTCGACGTTACAGTCGGCGGTGGCGTCGGCGGAGAAGATTTTTACGCTGTTAGATGAAAAGCCTTTGCTGCAGGATCCGGGGGAGCCGGCGTATCTGCCGCAAATTCGCGGGCGGATTGAGTTTAAACATGTGTGGTTTGCCTATGACGGCGAGGATTATATCCTGAAGGATGTAAGCTTTGTGATTGAACCGGGGCAGAAGGTTGCCTTTGTGGGAGCGACCGGCGCGGGCAAGTCGTCGATTTTGAATTTGATCGGCCGCTATTATGATATTCAGAAGGGGGAAATTCTTCTGGACGGCGTCGATATCCGCACGCTGACACGCGATCAGATCCGTAGCGCGATCGGGCAGGTACAGCAGGATGTGTTTATCTTTACGGGCGATATCAACAGCAATATCCGGCTGCGAAACGAAGAGATAAGCGACGAGGCGATCCGGCGGGCGGCCAAAGAGGTCAATGCCAGCCGCTTTATTGAAAATCTTCCGCAGGGGTATCGGGAAAAGGTTTCTGAGCGGGGGGCGACGTTTTCTTCGGGGCAGCGGCAGCTTCTGTCGTTTGCGCGGACGCTGGCCTTTGATCCGGCGATTTTGATTTTGGACGAGGCGACCGCGAATATCGATACGGAGACCGAGCAGTGGATCCAGGAGGCGTTAGAGACGCTGATGGCCGGGCGGACGACGATTATGGTGGCGCACAGGCTTTCGACGATTCAGCATGCGGATCAGATCATTGTGATGCATAAGGGGAAAATTTTTGGTGATTAATGGCGATTATAATGAAAATGCTCCCCAATAGCTG
>CANSWW010000218.1 GCA_947650845.1 uncultured Lachnospiraceae bacterium | reverse complement strand
CAAAACGAATATGAGCGCAAAGGGAGCTCGCTTGTGATCCCGTCCCAGCTCTTTACCTCGGCCTCCTTCAAAAGGCTGTTTCCCGTAAAGTCTGCCGCTTTTTCTTTGAATCCATTGCGGTTCTGAAGTTCCGATTCTTCACTGGCAAGAAAAAAAAGGGCTTTTTTATCTTTGATAAATTCCGAAATCAGCGTTGTCTTTCCGACTCTGCGGCGGCCGTACAGGATCACAAGCGAGCTCCCTTTGCGCTCATATTCGTTTTGCAACGTTTCTTTTTCCCATTCACGATCCACAAATTTTTCCATACGGTGTTCTCTCCTCTATGGATTTATTATACTTGGGATTATTATATTTTCAAGTATAATTTTTCTTCTTTTCCCATATAAAACACCACTATTTTATGCCATTCTCACGCTTTCCAGGCACGAATCTCCCGCAGACCAGGAATCAGAGCCCGGGCGCTGGTTCGCAAAATGATTCGCCCTTTCTCGGCCGTAGCCCCCGACGGATCGCCGCCGATGCCGATCGGTTTGCCTTCGGCCGTTTTCCAATCCTCCGATACCCAGCCGATGGAAACGCTGCCATAGGGAAGCAGGGCTTTGTTTTCGGCAAAGGCTTGCGGGATGCCTGCCTCCGCCGTCTCTAGCTTGACCAGGCTCTCGTCCACGGCCATGACCATCGACGTCTCCATTTCTCCGCCATGGAAATCCCATATATTGCCCTCGGAAATCGTAGCCTTCACATCCGGGTGGCCAAAGGCGCCGGATGAGAGGATAAACGGAGAAATCCCCAGCTCGCTGCGCAGCTCCCGGCTCAGCACCTGCACGATCGGCGCGTTGCCGCCGTGGCAGACCAGAAAAGCGAGCTTTTTAAAGCCGTGATGCGCCAGACTAACGCTGATGTCGTAGAGCATATGGTAATAGGTATCCGGACGGAAAGTCACCGAGCCGCAGAAATTTTTGTGCTCGGTGCTTAAACCCACCGGGATCACCGGAAAGACTAACAGCGGGAAATCCTCTTCCCTCTCCAGCTCTTCCCGCAGATATTCAACCATGGCCTCGGCAATGATGTCGTCGGTCCCGAGCGGGGCCTGGTTGCCGTGCTGCTCCAGGGCTCCCAGGGGAATCAGCACGATCGTCTCTTCCTTATCTACCTGCTCCATCTCCAGACGGGTAAGCTCCCGATAATTTCGTATCATCTCAGGCCACCGCCTTTACAATCGCGTTCACTCGGCGCAGGCGGCTGTACAAAAGCCCGGCCACACCGCAGTTTAAGGCCAACTTGAGCAGATTAAACGGGATCGTCGCCATCACGATAAAGCTGGTAAGATCGTGAATCGCCGGATTCACGGAGGCGACAATCGCGACCACCTCGTCAAGCGGCAGCTCCATCGCCGCCGCGTACATCGGCAATGTAATGCAGGCGTTTAAAAAGCAGGAAAAAGCAACCCGGATCGGGATGCACACAACCATTGACTCAAAAGCCGCCCGCATGGTGCGGCCCCGTTTCTTATAGACCAGCCACATCGGAATTACAAAGAGGGCGATGCCGATCAGATTAGCAAATTCTCCTACGTACATACTGTTGGTGCCTACCGTGACGAGCTTAATTAGGACTTTGACGACCTCTACGCTGGCGGCGGAAGCCGGGCCCAGCAAAAAAAGAGCGATCATCGCCGGTACGTCGCTGAAGTCGATCTTGTAAAACGGCGGCATCATCGGCACCGAAAATTCGAACGACATCAACACTCCGGCCACCGCGGCCAACATGCCTGTGTAAATCAGTTTTTGCGTACTCCATTTTTTCATGTTTGGTTCCTCCTGAGAAATTGGTTTTCGCTCAAACTTCGTAAATTCCCGTCGGTTTGCATGGAAGAAGGGACGGATTAGACGATCGCCCTATGCCCGGGGAACTCTAAGGCCCGCAGTGCCAACCTCGATTCGGCCCAGGCCGCCCTCTCTTGCCCTAACGAGCAATTCACCTTGTGGCTTCGCTTCATCTCGGTCGCGGGCATTCGCCCCAGGCACACAGCTCATTGCTTACGCGAAAAAAAGTCTCAAGTCCTTTATTGGGGCTTGAGACTTTATCTCATTCAAAGCAATTACCCGGCTGCTCGCCGGACGGCGAACAACATTCCGTTTTCTGCCATGAATTTCTTCTCTCATCCAGACTGTACTGTCGGTTTCGGAATTGCACCGAATCAACCGCTATGCGGGTCGCGGACTGTTACCGCCGGTAGGGAATCGCACCCTGCCCCGAAGAATTTATTCCATTTGCACTGATAAAAAGATAGCACGATTTACAGGCGGCGTCAAGTGTTTTTTAGAAAAAACGACCCCGCAAAAAACATTTTGTCACTCCACCTTCATCATGCGATACCCCACTCCGATATGAGTCTGGATGTACTGGGGGGAATCCGCCTCCGGCTCCAGCTTTTTTCGCAGCGTCGCCATGAAAACACGCAGAGACGCCACGTCATTGTCCCAGCTGCGCCCCCAGATATTCTGCGTCATAAACGTGTGGGTCAATACCTTTCCCACATTTTTGGACAACAAGCACAGCAGCTTATATTCGATAGGCGTCAAGTGCATCTCCTGCCCGTCCAGATACGCGCAGCCGCCGGCATAGTCGACCCTCAGCTTCCCATTGACAAACACCGAACTGGCTGTAAGCATTTCAGCAGTCATAATAGAAAGCCTGCGCTGTGTTACCCGCAGCCTCGCCAGCAGCTCCTCCACGGAAAAAGGCTTCGTCAGATAATCGTCCGCGCCGGCGTCCAAGGCCTCGATCTTATCGCTGTCCTCGCTGCGGGCGCTGATTACGATGATCGGCAGATTCGACCAGGAGCGTATATTTTCGATCACACGAACGCCGTCCATATCCGGCAAGCCCAAATCCAGCAGAACGATGTCCGGATTGTACGAGGAGGCCTCCAGAATCGCCGTCTCCCCATTGGCGGCCACCAGATACCGGTAATCATTGGTTTTTAATGTCGTCGTAATCAGATTACGCACCGGAGGATCATCCTCCACGACCAATATCAGCGGTTTATTCATTTAACTCCACCTCCCCTGCCGGCAATGTAAATGTAAAAATCGTTCCCGTCGGCCGGCGGTCCGATACCGAAATCGTACCCCCGTGCGCCGTAATAATCGTCCTGCACAAAGACAGCCCCAGCCCCATGCTTCTGCGGCTGTCCGCAGCCTGGTTGGCTCCGCTGTAAAACATCTCAAAAATATGAGGCTTTTGCTCATCGGTAATTCCCGGGCCGTCGTCGGAAACAGATACGAAAATCCACCCGCCGTCCTTTCTCATGTCAATCTCTATCGCAGAACCAGGCGGCGTATATTTTATGGCGTTGTCCACCAGATTGACAATAACCTGAACGATCAGCTTTGCGTCTATGCGGGCCAGAAGCAGCTCCTGCGAAAAACCGACATGGATCGTATGCTCATGGCTGTGCCGATTCACATGCCGCAGGGCCTCCGCAACCACCTCATCCATCAACTCCACCGATTGCGGCAAATTGACCTTGCCGTCCTCGATTCTGGTAATCGCCAGCAGATTTTCCACCAGGTTAATCAACCACATGGAATCGTCATAAATATCCGTAAAAGTCTGCACCCTGGTCATATCGTCCATTTTGGCAAAATTAGCCAAAAGATTGCTCGCGCTTCCGGAAATGGATGTCAGCGGCGTGCGCAGGTCATGAGAAATCGTCCGCAGCAGATTCGCGCGAAGCTGCTCATTTTGGGCTAACACGGCGGCCTCCTCCTTTTCCCTGGCATTCTTAACGCTCTCCAGCGCCAGCGCGCATTCTCCAAGAATTGACAACAGGACGCTGTTTTCCGAGGAATCCAGAGGCGTCTCATCCATAGCGATGCCGACGACCCCGTAGACCTGATGGCCGGCCCGAATCGCCAGATACAGTCCGTTTGCATACGGCAGTGTGTCCGTCGTCGCCCCCGCATGCTTATTGTTTTGCAAAACCCAAAGCGCGGCCTCCCTTTCCTCTGCCGAAACCAGATCCCTAAAATCGCTGCCCTCTGTCCGGTAAACGAAAGGCTGTTCCAGGCCCGTGCCGTCCGAAGGGTATAAAACCAAGTCTTTTTTCAGCAGCTTACTAAGCTGGCCGGCCGTCGCGTTTAAAATAGAACGCTCATCCTTTTCCTTTTGAAGGAGCTGATTAGTCTCAAACAAAATCTTGGTGCGGAACGCGGCATAGGCGGACTGCTTTGCATTCTCCTTCAGCTTCGTAGCCAACGAGCCGGTCAAAAGCGCTACCATGAACATAATGCTGAAGGTCACCAGATAATCCGGATCATAAAAATGAAACGTAAAACGCGGCACCGTAAAGAAAAAATTAAACACCAGCACGCTTATAACGGATGTCGCCACCCCGCAAAGACGGTTCGTGGTAATAATAGACGTTACCAGAACGCCGAATATATAAGTAGCAATGATGTTCGCTTCCGTAAATCCAAGCAGATAAAACACATAGCCAATCAACGTAACCGCCAGCAAAACCACTACACTCTTTCCGGCATCCCGGACCGTCCCTGCCTTTTCCATCTGCCCCCTCCCCGCCCCGTCGTTTTCCGGCTCCATAAGCAGGCCGTCCCGCTTCATGACGGCCGGCGTTTTATTCTGCGAAACGCTTCCCAAATTATAAGACATATTTCCGGGATTGTCAGCATGTTTTTTTAAAAAAAGCGGTTCCTGCCCCTCATAAACGCCCTCCCAGAAAGCATCCGCCCCCTTCATTAGGAACCAGCCAAAGGCAAAGGCCGCCGCCACCGCCGCCAACAAGAATTCCTGCATACTCTCACCGCCTCCCCCATCGGATTGTCCGCGTCAAATGTGGAAGCACTTTTGCAAAT
>CANSWW010000217.1 GCA_947650845.1 uncultured Lachnospiraceae bacterium | reverse complement strand
CCCTGATCGACAGCAGCCTGCGAGAGGCCTCCCAGGAAGCCTGGCAGGGAATGGCCCTCCTATGGGGCTACGAAAACACACTCTACCAAACCACCGAAAACGTCAAAAAAATGCTCGACCTGCTCTACGCCCCCGACAGCCCGGTGGCCGCCGTATTCAGCGGCCACCTGCACTTAAAAAACGACGTCCTGCTCACCGAAACCATCCCCCAGCACGTATTCGACACCGCCTTTTGCGGCACCATCGGCTACGTAACCATCTCAACCTAACCCTAACCTTAACTTAACCTAACTACCAGCCGCCTGTCTGCCCCTGCCAGAGAAAATCCGCAATAAACAGCCCGCAGCCCCCGGCGTATGGTCGCCGGACGATTTGGTGTGCAGCACGGGTCGATCCCAAAAAATTTCCCAGGAAGCAAAACCCCGTGCGCCACCATGTCCGCCGACCATACGCCGGGGGCTGCGGGCGTCCCTTATTGCATATTCCCCCTGGCAGTAGCCAGCATCAACTTAATCCGATTCAGCTGATTCACCTCACTGGCCCCCGGATCATAATCCACCGCGATAATATTCGCCTCCGGATAAGCTGCCCGTAGCTCCTTAATCACCCCTTTGCCAACAATATGATTCGGCAAACAGGCAAACGGCTGGGTACACACAATATTCGGAGTCCCGGAGTGGATCAACTCCAGCATTTCTCCCGTAAGGAACCATCCCTCCCCTGTCTGATTGCCAAGAGAGACATACTCCTTGGCATAATCGGCCAACTCCTGAATCCGCGCCGGCGCCGTAAAATGGCGGCTCTTTTCCAGCTCCCGCCTGGCCGTCCCGCGCAGGAATTCAATGGCCGAAATACCAATGTTGCACAAGCGGGCCGTAGAACGCTTCATCCCCAAATGCTCCGCCTTAAAATTACTGTTGTAAAAGCAGTACAAAAGAAAGTCCATCAGATCCGGCATAACGGCCTCCGCCCCTTCGCCTTCCAAAAGCTCCACCAGATGGTTATTCGCTTCCGGATGGAACTTCACAAGAATCTCGCCGACAATGCCGACCCGCGGCTTTTTCAGCTCCTCATGCACCGGCAGCGCGTCAAAATCGCGAATCATTCCGCGGACATTCTTTTTAAACTGGACCGGAGAAGCCTTTCCCTCCAAGGAAGCGATACAGCGCCGCTCCCATTTCGCGTGAAGGGCGTCGGCCGAGCCGGGCGTAATTTCGTAAGGCCGCATCCGGTAGAGCATGCGCATAAACAGATCCCCATATACAATCGCCTGCATCGCTTTTACAACCATCTTGGGCGTCATCGTCCAGCCGGAATTGTTTTCCAGGCCCTGTACGCTCAGCGAGATGACAGGGATCTGCGCCATACCGGCTTTTTCCAGTGCGCGGCGGATAAAGCCGATATAGTTGGAAGCCCGGCAGCCGCCGCCGGTCTGAGTGATAATAAGTGCGACCTTATTCAAATCGTAACGACCGGATAGCAGCGCTTCCATCAGCTGTCCCACGACGATGAGCGAGGGATAGCAGGCGTCGTTGTTGACATACTTCAGGCCCATGTCGAGGGAAGCCTGCTTGGAACTGCCCAGGACTTCGATGCGGTAGCCGCAGGAGCCGATCGCAGCCTGCAGCATCGAGAAATGAATCGGCGACATCTGCGGGCAGAGGATCGTGTAATCCTTTTTCATGGCCTCGGTAAACTCGGCGCGGT
Source organism: uncultured Lachnospiraceae bacterium (assembly GCA_947650845.1). Classification (GTDB taxonomy): domain Bacteria; phylum Bacillota; class Clostridia; order Lachnospirales; family Lachnospiraceae; genus RGIG7193. The sequence goes on along the minus strand of CANSWW010000217.1, from coordinate 3,190 downwards.
GATAGCTGGCCGATACGATGCGGCGGTCCATCTGGATGCGTGTGCGCAGCCCCAGGGCGGAGATCAGGGAGCGGATGCGGATGCGGGCCGCCCCCAGATTGCTGACCTCGTCGATCTTTAACATGGTGTAAAGCTTTCCGGAGCGGGACAAAATGTCGGCGACCTGGTCGGTGGTGACGGCGTCCAGCCCGCAGCCAAAGGAGTTGAGCTGGATCAAATTCAGATCCTCGCGCGTTTTGGTAAACTGGGCCGCGCGGTAAAGCCGGGAATGGTACATCCACTGGTCCATCGCGAGCAGCGGACGTTCGGGCTCTGCCAAGTGTGATACGGAATCCTCGGTCAGCACGCACAGCCCATAGGAAGCGATCAGCTCAGGGATACCATGGTTGATCTCCGGATCGATATGGTAAGGCCGCCCGGCCAGGACAATGCCGGCATGGCCGGTTTCCTCCATATATGCAAGGGTTTCCTCCCCTTTCTTTTCAATGTCAAGACGGACCCGCTCCTGCTCGGCCCAGGCTGTCCGGCAAGCGGTACGGACTTCGGCGGCCGGGATTTGCAGCTCCTCCTCAAATACATGGACCAGCTGCTTTTGGAGCGTTTCCTCATCGGTAAAAGGCAAAAACGGGTTCAGGAAACGGACATGGTTTTCCAGCAGCTCCTCCATATTGTTCTTGATATTTTCCGCGTACGAGGTCACGATCGGGCAGTTGTAGTGGTTGGCGGCGTCCGGCGTTTCGTTGCGCTCATAAGGGATGCAGGGATAGAAAATAAAGCGTACTCCCTGCTCGATCAGCCAGGCTACATGGCCGTGAGCCAGCTTGGCCGGATAACATTCGGATTCGCTGGGGATAGACTCGATGCCTTTTTCGTATATTTTGTGAGAGGACAGGGGCGACAGAAGCACCCGGAATCCCAGCTCCCGGAAAAACACGGCCCAGAAGGGGAAGTTTTCGTACATATTGAGGACACGGGGGATACCGACCGTGCCGCGGGGCGCCCGGGACTCCTCCAGGGGTTCATAGTGGAAGAGACGATCAAGCTTGTAGGAAAAAAGGTTGGGAACCGACGTTTTTTTCTTCTCAATGCCCAGCCCCTTTTCACAGCGGTTGCCGGAAATATAACGGCGGCCGCCTTCAAAAAGGTTGACGGTCAGCAGGCAGTGATTGTTGCAGCCCTGGCAACGCGTCATCTTAGTCTGATAGGAAAGATGAAGAATCTTTTCAAGAGGCAGCATGGAGGTCTGCTTTCCCTGACAGCGTTCTCTGGCGATGAGAGCGGCTCCAAACGCCCCCATGATTCCCGCAATGTCGGGACGAACGGCCTCACAGCCGCTGATCCGTTCAAAGCTGCGCAGGACGGCGTCGTTGTAGAAGGTTCCGCCCTGGACGACGATATGCTTGCCGAGATCCTCGGGGCCGGTGATTTTCATCACCTTGTACAATGCGTTGCGGATCACGGAATAGGCCAGGCCGGCGGAGATGTCGGCGACCTGGGCGCCCTCCTTTTGAGCCTGCTTGACATTGGAATTCATAAATACGGTGCAGCGGGTCCCCAAGTCAATGGGATTTTTGGCAAATAAAGCTTCCCTGGCAAAGGCCGGGGCCGTGTAGCCTAAGGAGACGGCAAACGTCTCGATGAAGGAGCCGCAGCCGGAGGAGCAGGCTTCATTCAGCTGCACACTGTCTACGGCGCGATCCTTGATATGGATGCATTTCATATCCTGGCCGCCGATATCAAGAATGCAGTCCACCGCCGGCTCAAAAAAGGCGGCGGCGTAATAGTGGGCGATGGTTTCCACCTCGCCCTCGTCCAACATCAGGGCTGCCTTTATCAAGGCTTCGCCGTAGCCGGTTGAGCAGGAATAGGCGATGCGTGCCTCTTTTGGCATCTGTGCCTTGATTTCGGCGATAGCCTGGATCGTGGTGGCCAGGGGACTTCCGTTGTTGTTGCTGTAAAATGAGTAGAGTAAAGCGCCGTCCTCGCCGACGAGGGCCGCTTTGGTTGTGGTGGAACCGGCATCGATGCCGAGATAGCAATTCCCCTTGTAGGAGGAAAAGGCTTCGGTATGTACGCGGTGCCGGGCGTGGCGGCAGTGGAATTCGTTGTATTCTTCCTGATTGGAGAAAAGCGGTTCCAGACGCTTGACCTCAAAGCGCATCCGGATCCCTTTGGCAAGCTTTTCATAGAGTTTCCTGGCAGGCAGAGGGCAGGCGTCGGCCGGTTTGTTCATAGCCGCGCCGATGGCCGCGAACAGATGCGAGTGTTCGGGCGCGATGACCTGCTCCGGCTTCAGATCCAGCGTGCGGATGAAGGCATTTTTTAACTCCGGTAAAAAGTGCAGGGGACCGCCTAAAAAGGCGACATTGCCGCGGATTGGCTTGCCGCAGGCTAAGCCGCTGATCGTCTGGTTGACGACAGCTTGAAAAATGGAGGCAGACAAATCCTCTTTGGTCGCGCCCTCATTGATCAGCGGTTGAATATCCGATTTGGCAAAGACGCCGCAGCGGGCGGCAATCGGGTATATTGCCTTATAATTTGCCGCATACTGATTGAGACCGGCCGCGTCCGTCTGCAAAAGAGTCGCCATCTGGTCGATGAAGGAGCCGGTGCCGCCGGCGCAAATGCCGTTCATGCGCTGGTCGATGCCGCCGGTAAAATAGATGATTTTGGCATCCTCGCCGCCCAGCTCGATCGCCACGTCGGTCTGCGGCGCGTAGTCCTGAAGAGAAGTAGCCACGGCCACCACCTCCTGGACAAAGGGGATGTCTAAAAGACCGGCCAGGGACAGTCCGCCGGACCCGGTGATGACCGGGCAGAGACTGAACTCTCCCAGCCGGGTTGCGGCTTTTTGTAACAGGCCGGCCAGGGTTTCCTGGATGTTGGCATAGTGCCGTTCGTAATCAGAAAAAAGGAGCCGGTTCTCGGCATCCAGTACAGCTATTTTTACGGTCGTGGAACCGATATCGATTCCCAGCGCGTAGTTGTTTTGAGGGTGTTGCATAAAAATCATCCCTTCTTTTAATAGTAACCGTATGTGTGCGCCCGGAGAGGAAGCGCCGCTTTGTCCGGGGCTTTCACAACAAATATAATGAATTATAAAGCTTTCCTCGGCAAATTTCAATATGACATTGTAAGAAAAATTGTATGGATTGGAGGGAATCATTGATGTTAAAGACGTTGAAAGCTA
>CANSWW010000216.1 GCA_947650845.1 uncultured Lachnospiraceae bacterium | reverse complement strand
TCGACAGCGTCCCGAATTCATAGATATGGTGGTATACGGCGTCCATGCCGAAGGAGCCCATATTGGTGATAAAGGCCGTCGTATGGAAGGGGCTTAAATCGGTCAAGGCCCGCGGCAGAAGCCCCAGCTTATCACATTTTTTCAGGAGCCAGAACACGAACTTCATCAGGAAATTGGGAATGCTTGAGAGCGCCACCTCCAGCATGTCGAAATTGGTCTTATTTTCATCCTCCTCGACCGAGGATACGGTGCGGTCGATCTTATTCATCTCGCCGTTGATCTTTTCCACGACCTGCTCCAGCGTATCGGCCGGATCGAAAAACGGCATCAGCGTCGTGCGCTCGCCGGCCAGGCTCATCCCCTTTTTTACCACCATAGCCATCTTGATATGGTTTCTGGCGTAGACGCGGCGGTTTTGCTCAAACCGGTTAATCTGCGGCACCTGGGATATCGTGCGCACCATGGCCGCAAAGATTACCTGGTAGAGCGTCAAGCCGGGGATCCGGCCGGAGCGCATGTCCCGGATGAATTCCTGGGTATGGGTGATGTCGATCCTGTCGTCAAACAGCACCCAGCTGTCCGTCATCGTTGTCATAATATAAGGGATCACCTTGCTCATCGGATCCATATTGCGGACCAGATAGCCGTCGTTGCGATCCCCCCACCTTCTCTTTCTTCCTGCGAAAGGCTGCATTCCGTACTCCTTTGTTTATAATTTTTACAGAATTTTAACAATTTTCATTCTATCCGACATCGCCGGGAAAGTCAACCTTCCGGGAAAAATATTCTGAAAATCTTAAAATTTGCGAAAGCTCTTTCCCTTTTGGCGCTTCTGGTGTAAGATGGTAATGCGCCGGCTATGGCAAACCGCGCAGGCCAGGCGCGGGGGCAAGGCCAAACCGGCGCCAGAGCCTGGACGGAACCAGGGCCGAACCGCGGCCGGGGCCGGAAAATGCATCTGTTAATCCAAAACATAAAATAAAGAGTGGTTTATTATAATATGAAAGAAAAAAAGAGCATCGCCAACCGGGTGGTCAATAATTCCGTCTGGATCATCGGCGAGCGGCTAATCCAGGCCGCGATTTCCTTTTTTATCCAGATCGCTACCATCAATTACATCGAGCCGGACTCCTGGGGGGCGATCGGCTATTGCAGCGCTTTTGTCAACGTGTTTTTATCGCTGTCCGCCCTGGGGCTGGAGTATGTGATTATCAAGGAGCTTACGGCTCATCCTGAGGAACGCGACACGATTATGGGCTCGGCCCTCGCGATGCGCCTTGCTTCCGGCCTTCTGTCGATCGTCTGCATGCTTTTGCTGATCGGCTTTACCAAGGGCTTTCAGCCGTTTTACCAGCTGATCGCTTTCCTGATTTCCCTGCAGCTGCTTTTCCGGCTGTCCGACCTGATTGATTTTTATTTCCAGTCGCGGTTAGAGAGCAAGCATGTTTCGATTGCCAAGGCCATTACGTACGTGATTGTCGCCGGTTGGAAAATCTATATTTTGGCGACGCAGAAGTCCGATCCGTATTTTGCTTTTTCCTATACGCTGGACGCGATGGTGATCTGCCTGATCCTCGGCTTTTTGTTTGTTAAGGAGGCGCGGCCGCATCTGCGGTTTTCGTACGCCTGGTGCCGGCGGCTTCTGCACCAGAGCAAGCATTTTATTCTTGCTTCGATGATTACGATGATTTATTCTGAGATGGACCGGATGATGCTCGGGAACCTCTGCACGGACGCGGAGATCGCCGTGTACAATACGGCTTATGGAATTTCCATGGTCTGGGTTTTTATCCCGAATGCGATTATGACTTCTTACCGGCCGGCGATCATGGAGGGGCACGCGACGCAGACCAATTACCTGGAGCGCGTGCGCACGCTGTACTCGATCATTATCTGGATCGGCATTGTGGCCGGCGTGGGCGTCATGTTGTGCGGGCGCTGGTTTTTCGCGACTTTTTACCGGCCTGAGTATATGGCCAGCGTCCCCAGCCTGTATCTGCTGATCTGGAGCACGCTTTTTTCCCATCTGGCGGTCGCCCGCTCGACCTGGCTGGTCTGCGAGGGGCTCAACCGCTATTCGGAGCTGTTCCCGATCTGGGGCGTCGCCGTCAATCTGGCGCTCAACGCCCTCCTGATTCCGCCGCTCGGCGCTACCGGAGCGGCCGCCGCGACGCTGGCGACGCAGATCGTGGTGACGATGGCGGCGCCGCTTGTCTATAAGGCGACGCGGCCTTCGGTGCAGCATATGGTGCAGGCGTTTTTTGCGCGGGATTTGATTGAGAGGGTGAAGGGGCTGCGCCGGTAGGGGGCTGCCGGAAACCTGTCAATATCTGTGCGGTATCCGCCGGCCGGATAGCTCCGGCAAAGACATCCGCTACACACTTGGCGGCGTCGGCCGGGAATTTTTGTTGTCGATACCGTAGTTTCATGACTCCTCGCCTCCATCCCCATCGTCAAGATGTTCGGTCAACAGCTTCTTCAATTCCTCCTTACTGGGCAAAACCGTTTCATATTTGCTGGCAAAAATTTGATTATTGTCCTCCGGCAATGTCATTTCGACCACCGCATTGTTTTTATCCTTACATAAAATGATGCCAATCGTTGGGGTTTCATCCTCCAGCTTTACTTTGCGGTCATAGTAATTGACATTCATCTGCATCTGCCCAATGTCCTGATGCTTCAATTCCCCAATTTTTAAATCGAACAACACAAAGCAACGCAGCAGCCGGTTATAAAAAACCAAATCGACCCGAAAATGCTCTTCATCAAACGTAAATCGCACTTGCCGCCCAACGAAAGTAAAACCTTTGCCCAGCTCCAACAAAAATTGCTGTAAATGGTCAATGATCCGGCTCTCCATTTCGCTTTCCGAGTATTCAGGCAGCTCCTGAAGCCCCAAAAATTCAAGGACATAAGGATCCTTTACCACATCCGCCGATGTTTCAAAAACCTGTCCCTCAAGCGCAATAGCATATACTTTATCCTTCTCCCTGCTCAACGCCAGCCGCTCATACAACGCACTATTAAACTGTCGTTTTAGCTCTGATAGGCTCCAGTCATTTTTGGCTGCCTCGATCTCGTAAAAATGCCGCTCGTCCGTATTATCAATGCGCATGAGTTTCAAGTAGTGGGACCAACTGAGATAAAACCGTCTGCCTGTTTTTGTAGTCGGCAGATTCTCAAATTGGCGAAACACTGTTTCGCCAATTTGGTCGTGGGCGTAAATACGGTAAAACTGCCGGATGTTTTTCAGATTTCCCACCGAAAAACCTTTGCCAAATTGAGCGGTCAAATAGCCAGAGAGTTCCTGCAAAATCTGTTTGCCATAGGCGGCGCGATTTTTCCCGTTCTGTTCTTCTTCCACAATGATTCGGCCAATCTCAAAATAGGCGTAGACCATTGAGAGATTGACGGCGGTTTTTGCGTTTTGCTTTGCTTGCTTCCATATATCTGCAATATTTATGAGGAATGTTCGGTTGATCTGTTCGCTCATGCTGTTACCCCCTCCACTTAGTCTTGCTTTGTTGTCTGTTATATTATTGCCTCTCGTTCTGAAATTCCTTCTCAAGGTTCTTTTCGCCGTAGCCGCCTTATAGGAACATCCCCATATAGAGAGGCAACACTACCTTTTTGCCCGAAACACCTACATTTCCGGTAATCAGCTTATACCCGCATTCGATCTCGGGTCGCTTTAACAGCTCGTTCAGCGAAACGGACGGGCCGTTTCCGGCCTTGACCTCCACGGGAACGACCTTTGCCTCCCGGGTAAGCAGGAATTCAATCTCCTGCGTATTGTCCTTGTGTTTGAAATAATGCAGCCGATGCCCTTTTTTGACCAGCATGTCGGCAATCAGGTTTTCGTAGATACCCCCCTTTGCGCTTCCGGTTAAAGTATCGTCGATCACCGCCTTTTTCATATCAAAGCCGTACATGGCTACCAGAAGGCCGATGTCGTTTAGGTACAGCTTGTATTGATCCTCCCGCTCATATGCCGGCAGCGGAAAGGACGGCGTGCTCACGTTGTAGCAAAAGCGCACCAGGTTCGCGTCCCGCAGCCATTCCAGGCTGTTTGCGTATTTGCGCGCCGACGCTCCTTTTTCCACGACGGAGAACTGAAATTTTTTGTATTCCTTGGCCAGCTGCTTAGGGATGGACAGGTAGCAGTTTTTGGCCTTGGGCTTCTCGGACAGCGAAGCGTATTTGGAAATGTCGTCCAGGTAACTGTCCAGAATCTTCTGCTGCTCCTTTTGCACTTCCCCGAAATGCTTTGCTTCTACAAAACGGTTTACGACGGCCGGCATCCCGCCTACCGTAATGTATTCCCGCAGATACCGCATCATCGCCTCATGAATGGCATCCGGTACTTTTTCCTGTTTGTCAAAGTATTCCCGGACATAGCCGACCGCGGTATCGTCCATTCCCAGCGCCCATAAAAATTCTTCAAAGTCCAGGGCGTGCATCTCCAGCTGCGTCTCATACCCAACCGGGATGGAGGCCACCTCCCGATAGCTGATCCCAAGCAGAGAGCCGGACGCGATTACGTCGAACCGCCCGTCGATGGCGAGAAATTTCAACGCCGTCCTGGCCTGCGGGCAAGCCTGGATCTCGTCCAGAAAGATCAGGGTATCGCCCTCGAGAAAATGAATCCCCGGCAGCAGCAGCGTCATCCGCTTGTACACCTCCTGCGCGGACAGGTCGCCCTCAAAAATCTCCGTCATGCGCGGCGTTTCCAAAAAATTGATGTAGATGTAGCTGCCGTAATGCTCCCGGCCAAACAGGTCGATGCTGTAGGTCTTGCCGATCTGGCGCGCGCCTTTTACTAAGAGGCATTCCTGTTTTTTGCTTTTTTTCCATAATCTGAAATTCTCCCTCTCTATCTTTTCCGGCAGCACATAGACAAA
>CANSWW010000215.1 GCA_947650845.1 uncultured Lachnospiraceae bacterium | reverse complement strand
GAAAAGAGATTCTACCATCGATCTTACCGCGGGAAAGGAAGCCTCATGCAGACGCTGAACCAGGACATCAAAAACCATACCTTCAAGCCCGTTTACTGCCTTTACGGCGAAGAAACGTATCTGAAGCGCCACTTCAAATTCCGCCTTCGGGACGCCATCCTGGCAGGCGATACGATGAATTACCACCATTTTGAGGGAAAAGACGCAGAGATCCGCTCGATCATCGACGCCGCGGACACCCTGCCCTTTTTTGCCGATTACCGGCTGATCCTGATTGAAAACAGCGGCCTGTTTAAAAAGGACGCTTCCGCGCTCGTATCCTACCTGCCCACAATGCCTGAGAGCACGATCCTTTTGTTTGTAGAAGAACAGATGGACAAGCGCAGCCGTCTGTACAAAGCCATCCAGAAAAACGGCTACGCCGTAGAGCTGAAACGCCAGGAACCGGCATATATCGAAAAATGGATCCTCTCCCTGCTAAAGCCGGAGGGGAAGCAAATTACCCGCAGTACCCTGAAATGCTTCCTCGAACGCACCGGCAACGACATGGAACAGATCCGCTGCGAGCTGGATAAGCTGCTCTCCTATACCGCCGGACGCGATGTCATCACGACCGAGGACGTCGAGGAAATCGGCTCCCTGCAGATTACAGGGCATATCTTCGATATGGTCGGCGCCGTTTCGGCCCGCCAGCGTACCCGTGCCGTCGCCCTGTATAAGGATCTGCTGGCCCTCAAAGAGCCGCCGGCCCGCATTCTCTTCCTTCTCGCGCGCCAGTTTAACCAGCTGATGCAGGTACGACAGCTGTCAAACGAAGGAATCCCGCGGGCAGCCATCGCCGGCAAGCTCGGATTAAACCCCTATATCGCCGGCAAAATTCAGACGCAGTCCCAGGCCTTCTCCCCCGAAGCCCTGAAGGCGGCCGTCACCGCCTGCGTCGAAGCCGAGACCGCCGTAAAGACCGGCAACCTCTCCGATCAGCTGGCCGTAGAGCTGTTGCTAATACAGTTAAGCGGCGGTGCCTCTTCGTAACCTCCCCGGCCGCTTCCCCTGCTCCTTGACTTTTCAGGGAAACCATGCATAAAAAGGAAATCTTGTCCATATACTTATTAGTATCAAACGACAGGAGGAACGATTATGCCCAGAGGAAAAGTCATCAAACGCTCTTTGGACGAGCAGATCAATATGCTGGAAGAAGATATCCGCGTGGCCCAAAACAAGCTGGCCAAGCTGCAGGGAAAATTAAAAGACCTGCAGAAGCAGAAACGCGAAGAGGACATGGCCGACCTGTATTCCCTCGTAAAGGAAAGCGGCCTGTCGCTGGAGGAAGTCCGCAAGGCCCTGACAGCGGCGCCCGCCCACGAAGCCCACGAAGGAGACAACGCCGGGCAGGTAGCCGACATCGCCTGAACATGCCGGGCATACGGCTTATTGCTCGCCGCCGCTCAGCTTTCGCTTTGCTGTACGCGGCATTCGCCGAGCGAGAACGCAAGCGTCCTTGTTCGGCTCATTACTTGCGCAAAAAAGGGACGAACACTGCCAACGCTGTTCGCCCCTTTTTTATTTTTCAAAAGACTACGGTATCATTCAGATCGTCACAATCTCATACTCACGGACACCCAGCCCCAGCTCAGCCGCCCTCTCGACCGTATGAATCCCATGGCGGGACTCCATCCGCTCAATCAGGGCCGCCTTCCCCGGATCCGGGGACCGATACACCGCATCCACGCAGGCTTGATCGACGGCCACCGGATCGAGGGACGCAAAAATCCCGATATCGGCCATCTCCGGCTCATGCGGATTGCTGTCGCAGTCACAGTCCACCGACAAACGATTGGCCACGTTAATGTAGACGATATTCTCTTTCCCCATATAATCCATCACGGCTTTATCCGCCTCGGCCATACATTCCAGGAACGAATCATGGTCGGCCGTCCAGATATCCTCCGGCACGCCCACGCCATGGATATGCGCCTTGCCGTGAGCGGACGCAATCCCGATCGACATATTTTTCAGCGCGCCGCCAAAGCCGCCCATCGCATGTCCCTTAAAATGGGACAGCATCAGCATCGAATTATAATTCTTCAAGTGATCGCCGACAAAGTTTTCTTTCAGATGCTGTCCTCCCGTAACCGGCAGAGCCATCTCTCCGTCCGCATCCATGATATCGCAGGGCGCAATCTCCGGGAACCCGTGCTCCGCAATCGCCTTCCAGTGCTCCTCGGTCGTATTGCGCCGCCCCTCATAGGCCGTGTTGCACTCTACAATCGTACCATTTAACTCCTGCACCAGCGGTTTGATCAGAGACGGCTGCAAGAAATTGTGGCCGCCCGGCTCGCCGGTCGAGATTTTCACGGCCACCTTGCCGGACAGTGTGACGCCCAGGGCATGATAAATCTTCTGCAGGGACTCGGACGTGATCTCGGTCGTGAAGTAAACCTTTGCTTTTTGCATGGTGATTCCTCCTTGTATCTTATTTGACAATGCCATATGAGTATTTTACCATTTAAAGGAAGGTTTAAGTCAAGAGAAAGTTTTTTCTTTTGAAGGATTTGGGGGGAAGCGAAAAGGAACGCCAGACGCCTATGGCCTTTCCTGGGCGGGCCCGCTCTCGCTTCATGCCGGGCGCAGCGGCACTAAGCTCGCGCTTCGCCTGCGGCTCACGCTCGCTAAGGGCCGGCGGCCGGCAAGAGCCCGTCCAGGAAAGGCCATAGGCGTCTGGCTGTTACTGTTCGCGTTCCTGCTAGATGAGCTGCAAGGGAAAAAAACGGACTCTTTTGGGTATTTATGGAGTGCTGTTGTTTGCTGCCTGCATTCGGAATGCGGAGCGTAACAGCCGTCGCCCCTCTCCCCATCCCCGGACACCGCCGCAAATGGCAACGCTCCCTCTTCTACTGCAAGGGATAATAAGCGGTCCTATATCCGTAGGAAATCGCCAGGCTAAGATCCTCTGCCTTCTCTGCCGCCGCATCCGGTATCTTGAAGATCAGCTCTCCTTCTTTCGTCTCCTGCGGATCCAGATAACTGCCGTTCAGACAGCGATAATTTGTCATCTGATCGATTGGTTCATAGGTCTCTTCCTTTTTTAGATCCACCAGATATACATAAGTTTCCCGCCCGCCGGTGATGGCGCCGATTCGGGAAATGAATTCTTCCTCTTCGAATCCGATATTGGTGATCGTTAGGTTGCTGCGCACGAATTGGCAGCCGCTGTCCGCTTCAAAGTGGAACGGCTCTGCGTCAAATTCCGGCACGATTTCGCTGTCATGGTAGGTGATCTCCCAGCTGCCGATGATGGCCGGCTCGCCCGGCGCCAGTTTGGTCCGTCCGGCGGTTTTGTCTGCCAGCACGCGGTATGTTTCCGGCTCGTTGATATGGCGGTAGATATAGAACAGGATGTCGGGGGCCGGCTCTTCCGGGTAACGCAGGGATTCTTCCCCGTAATTTGCTACGATTGAATCGGGCGCCATTTCTTGCATGGTGCCCAGATGGCGGATCAGCGTCCCGTTTTTGGCGTCGTACAGATCAACCGATGTGTCGGAGTTGACCTCCCGGACCTTCGTGTCGCCGCCGCCGCTTGCCTGATAGTAATTTCCGTACTCAAACTGCGCTGTCAGCACCAGGAAATAGTCGGCCTCTGCCAATGAGACGGGGCGTTCTGATTCCGGCAGCTGCAGCATGAAGTCGCCCAGCAGGCGCAGGGAGGTGGGGGAGCCTTCATAGCGGTCGCTTTTGGGATTGCGATAAAAGGCCGCCACTTTTTTGCCTTCGGTTTCGATCGGCGCTTCTTGTCCTTGGCCGCCGCTTTGAAGGTTTAGTTCTTCGTCGATCGTCACAGTCAGGTTCGTCGCGTAGCATAGTTCTCCCAGGACCTGGGACTCTTCTTTAAAGTGGTCGGCGCCGTATTTCTTTTCTTGACTGTCCAACACAATCTTTCGTACGCTGTCTATATAGCCCAGCGCTTCGTCGACCGTCGCCGTGCGAATCGCGTAGGGGCGCGACGACTCATGCAGATAGGTGGCACGCCATTTGGTGAGGTCCCAGCTGTCGTAATAGCCGCTCTCGACCAGGCCTTCTCCAAATGTAGTCAGCCGGCCCGGATTCGCCTGGACCCATTGGTCGATGGTTTTCAGCCAGGCATCGGCATAGCCGCTGTCCTCCGGGACTTCTTTCCACAGCTTGCCGAATGTCTGGCCGTCCAGCTCTCCTGCGGCCGCTAGGATCGGCAAAAAGCAGTCGTAGGGGTAGAAGGCTTCTTCAAACGAGGTCCAGAATTCGTCTCCCTGCGTATTTACCTTATTGAGGAATGCCTGGGCATACGCGGTGGTCTGCGGATAGTCGGCGTAAAGCATATGGTCTTTCCAGTCGGCCGCGCCTTCGGATCTTAGGTATTCCATTGCGCACAGAAGCGCGGTCGCCTGAAATTGCCGGCTCGGTGTGCTCTCTGCGGACTCGGCTTCCGCTTTCAGCGCTTCGGTATCGATTGTGCTGGCGTGCCCTGCGATATATTTCTCAAGGCTCGACTCTTTGCGCGCTGCATTCCAGAGTTTTTCTGTTTCGCTGGAACCGGCGGACTCACAGGCTGTCAGGCCGGACAGCAGCAGGACGATCACTAAGACCACGGCTGTAGTAATGCGTTTGTTCTGTCTCATGGTTCTCTTCTCTCCTCTTTGTATAAAAATCCGTGATTCTATTGTAATCGATTTTTGCGCCGGGGGCAACCGGATTTGTCGTATCATGGATTTCTTTGGGAGTCTCTGTTTATCGAAAAGCAAAGCATGGAGTTACCTTGAAATCCTTGTTTAAGGTTCATTTGAATCGTCACCAGGTGATCCGGTTGGATATACAGCGCTTTCTGGAAACCAAAAAAGGATCTGGATACTTTTATTACCGACATTGAAACCAAAGTAATCGCAGAATTGCGAAAAGAATTTCCTGCAT
>CANSWW010000214.1 GCA_947650845.1 uncultured Lachnospiraceae bacterium | reverse complement strand
ATGATAATGGTATACGATTTTTCAATGCTTTTGTCTTTCTTCGCAAGAAGATTTCCGTCAAAAAGAGGAACCGCTTATGGCAAACACATCCTGCCTTCTGCTCCAGGCAATGGCAAACCGTTACGACGAATTTACGCCGGTGGAAAAGACGATCGCCGACTTCTTTCTGAGAGAAAAGCCGACCAAAGAACTTTCCGCCAAAGGCATTGCTCAGAGGCTTTTTGTCTCCGAAGCTTCGCTCTCCCGCTTTGCCCAAAAATGCGGCTACAAAGGCTTCCGGGAATTTATTTACAATTACGAGCAGAGCCTGAAGGCAGACCGCCAGACCAGCTTAAATGCCATGACGCGGGAAGTAATGGCCACGTATCAGGGACTTTTGGACAGTACGCTGCGTCTTTTGGACGAGAACAAAATTTACCGCGTCCTACAGCTGTTTACCAGCCACCGCCAGATCTATTTGTACGGAATGGGCAGTTCCGGTATCGCGGCGCAGGAGTTTTGCCTGCGGCTCATGCGCACCGGCCTGACGACAACAGCGGTCGTCGATCCCCACGTCATGGCCATGACGGCGGCGCTCGCGGACAACGATACGCTGATTCTCGCCCTGTCCATGAGCGGCAGGACCCGCGAGGTGCTCTCCGCCGTCAGGCTGGCGAAGGAGCACGGCGCCTGCATCGTCTTGTGCACCGCCGCCCGCCGGCAGGCGCTTAAGGAGCTTTGCGACGAAATCCTTTTCGTCGCCTCCACCCGCAACCTGGAAACCGGCTCTGTCATCTCCCCGCAGTTTCCCCTGCTGGTTATGATGGATATCTTCTATATGTATATCCTGCATACCGACTACGCCGGCAAGTCCTCTTTACTTACCAAAACACTCTGTGCGCTGGATGAGAAAAACCGGTTTATCACTAAAACATAAGGGATACCGCAGGGGTAACCCTTTATGCCCTGAGAATGCGGACAAAAATAAGGAAAGGTACTACTACGCTATGAATTATTTAGGAATGGATATCGGCGGCACCGCCGTCAAGATAGGACTGATTGACCCGCAGGGAACGGTTTTGTGCAAGGATTCCTTCCCGGCTGCTTTTGACGGCTACGAAACCCCGCTCATGCAGACGGCGCTGCGCTCGGCAGAGCTTTTTATGAAAAACCATGATATTGATCCCGCCGTATTAGGCGGCATCGGCGTCTCCGCGACCGGGCAGATCGATTCCCGAACCGGCATCGTCGTCGGTTCTGCCGGCCATATTGACAACTGGCTCGGCACTCCCGTCAAGGAGCTTCTGCAGAAGCAATACGGGCTGCCTGTCTTTGTGATCAATGACGCCAACAGCGTGGCCGTGGCCGAACAATGGGTCGGGGCGGCCGTCGGCTGCTCCCATGTGATCGTCGTCACGATCGGCACCGGCGTGGGCGGAGGCGTGCTGACCGACGGCGGGCTTTTAACCGGCAGCGGCGGCCTGGCCGGGGAGCTGGGGCATTTTCCGATCCAGGTAGACGGCCATGCCTGCAGCTGCAGCAATCCCGGCTGCTATGAGCGCTACGCCTCCGCCTCCGCGCTTGTGCGCATGGTGCGGGAAAGCTATACCGCCTTGGAGCTGTCCGTTCCCGTCGAACAAATTGACGGCAGGACCATCTTCGCCCTGGCGGCCGACGGCCATGCCGGCATTTGCAAATTGCTGGATGCCTGGATCGGCTATGTGGCGGCCGGTCTGATTGGTCTAACCCATATTTTCAACCCCGAGCTGATCTTAGTCGGCGGCGGCGTCTGCCGGCAGGAAGCGCTCTTTATCGAGCCGCTTCGCCGCAAAGTGCTGCATGGCGTCATGCCGCGTTTCGGTGAATCGCTTCGGCTGAAAGCGGCCGCTCTCGGCAACGATGCCGGGATGATCGGCGCGGTGCGCGGACTGATTTAAACCATGCAAAAGGCTGCGGCAATACATAGCTTGGAGCCTATGCGTTTACCGCAGCCTTCCGTTTTCTACGCGCCTGCCACCGGCACGCCTTTTAGCGCTACCGCGAACGGTCCTTCATAGCGCCCGTTTTGATAGCGTTCTTTGGAAAATACCATCTGCCCCTGCACCTTAAGGATGTTGCCGTTTACGGAACCGCCCGTCACCGGCTTTACGCTCTCGCCGTCATACAGAAAGGCCAACCGGATCTCGCCGCCAAAATGGCCGCTAAAAGGATCCATCTGGAAATCCGAAAAGCTCACGATGTGCAGATACGGCTCCTGCTTCAATTCCGCCAGCGGCTTTTCCCCGGTCGACACGGCAATCGAATCATAGATACCGGTCGGCTCGATTCCTAAATAGTACGCAAAGCGGCTGCCGCCGTGGATGGTCTTAAGGATTCCGTTCTCTACGAGTGTCCTGTCCTTCATCGGGATTCCCTCCGCGCTGTAGGGCTCGCGGGCTTTGAGTGTGATCGTCAGCGAATCGCCCGATACCGAATCCCCCTGCACGGCCGTTCCCGCCTGATAGCCGGAATAATCCTGATAGATCATCCCCGATCCCGCCCGGCTGACATAATAATTTAAAAACGTCCTCATCTGCTCCCCGGACAAAAGGATCCGGTACTCTCCCGCCCTGGGCGCTTTTGTCGCCTGCGCCCGCGCCCGCGTCGTCCGAAGCGCTTCCTTCACCTCCCGGCGAAGCGAGTCCGTATCGGCCTCGCGGTAAGAAAAAGAATGATACGTCTCCACATCCTGCCCTACGACACACTGTACCACATATTCCCCATCCGCCTCGTATGTCTCAAAGCTCACGTCGATTCCACGGGCGCTTACAATCCGCCGCAGCATGCGCTTGACAAAAATCTCCGCCGAATTGATAAACACTTCCTCACTCGTATCGCCCGCAAACAGCGCTTCGACCAGCGCTTTCATATTTTCGTCCAGGCTGCGTCCGGCCAGCGTACTCTTTGAGGGGATATGCGGCTGCTCCGTTCCCGAGGGCAGCTCGTACCAGGGATTTGCCACAAAGGAAGCCGCGTGGTAGGCCGAAGCCAACACCTCTTTTATCTCTTTTCCCGTCATCTCCGGATGAATCCGCGCCAGCGAAGAACCCAGCATCCGCGTTCCGTCCTTCTCAAACGGCCGAAATACGGTCACCGCGTATTCGCAAAGGTCTGTGCGCCGTTTCAAATCCAGTTTTCGGCGGACAAAAAAGCACTCCGCCGACTCCGTGCGCGTCTCGTTGATCGTATATTCGGCAATTCCCGCCGCCTGTAATGCTTTTTTAATCTCTTCTATCAAACTTTTACCCTCCTGCTTGTATTCCTGCCGCCTGCTTATCCCAGCCGGATCCGCGCTTTGATATACGGGCCGCCGTCGGAAACCTTGACCCACTCCTTGTAGCCTTTGCCGCAGAATCCGCCGCCGCCCAGCGCCGTTTCGTTCGACATCATCGAGATCGATTGCAGCAGATCCGGCACATAACCGGTTAAGACAATCGGCGAAAATACCCGGCCGGTCAGTTTGCCGTCGCGAATCTCCCGGGCGATGTTTACCATGCACTGGATACCCCAGTTTTTCGGATCCTCCATGCCGCTGCTGGCGTTTTCCAGCAAAAATCCATAGGAAATCGAAGCGATCATCTCTTCTTTGGTGCTGCTGCCGCCCTCAAAATACGTATTGGTCATGCGGGTATAGGCTTTCCGCTTGTAGCTTTCCCGGCGGCCGTTGCCGGTCGGCTTTGTCCGCAGGGCCTGCGCCGCCTGCAGGTCGCAGAGCCCCTGCTTCAGGACTCCCTTCTCAATCACAATCGTATCCCCGGCCGGCGTCCCCTCATCGTCAAAAAACCAGGTCGCCGTCTCCTTGGCCGCCGCCGCGCCGTCGTGCATCGTCACCAGCTCAGAGGCCACATACTTGCCGACAAACCGCTCGGCCAGCGCGCGTTTTTTGACAAACATATCCATCTCCACCCCGTGGCCGAACGCTTCATGGACAATCATGCCGGTCACGTCCGGCGTACAGACACAATCGTATTCTCCCGGGATCATCGGCCGGCTGTCCAGAAGCTCCAGCGTTACCCCGGCGCATTCCTCCACTTCCCCGGCCATCTTTTGCAGGACCTCCGCCCCGCCCAAATTGGAATAACCTCGGAAATAATCCTTGATTTCGTCGCCCCTGGCCGCCACCAACGTCATGGCGCCGGTCATCCACAGCGCATTCTGCTCCAACTCCTTCTCTTTCGACAAAAACAGCTTGGAGTACTTCTGGTAATTGCAGCGCACAGCGCAGTTTAAAAGCTTATCGCTCACGGCAAGTCCTTTGTCCCGCACCTGTCTCAGCTGTTCCAAAATGACGTCGTCCCCCAGCTCTTCGGGGTCTGTCTCATACTCGGTGCTGCCCTGAAAGACAAGCGACTCCTCCGCAGGCAGCGTATACTCGCTCTCTGCAAAGCCTTCCGGAAGCGCGCATTCCGACAGCGCGGCCGCCTCGGCCACCCCGTTGCACACCTCCTCCAGATTTTCTTCGGAAATCCGGTTAAACGAATATTCGGTATAATGCTTCCCGTCGGATACCTTCACCACATACCCCCGGTTTGACAAAATACCGTCCTCGTTGACCGCCGTATTTTTGCGCGACACCTCGTACATCTTGGCGCGCGAATCCTCCGCGAGGATCGATACATACGGATACTGGCCGGACAGCCTGGCCAAGAGCTTCTTCAACACCGGCTTTTTTCGCCGGATCAGCTCGCTTTCTTTTACGGATTGCTTCATGGGCTCTCTCTTTCCTTTCTCGCAAATTTCCTTTTGTATACTGGCTTCATTCTATCACGGCCGGAGCCAATCTACAAGTTTCGGAACCAAATTCTTGTAAAAAAATGTTGACGTGCGCGCTTTTTCATATTATAATAGCAAAGGTTGCACAAGCGCCATTCCATGGAGGAGTACCCAAGTGGCTGAAGGGTCTGGCTTCGAACACCAGTAGGTCGGTA
>CANSWW010000213.1 GCA_947650845.1 uncultured Lachnospiraceae bacterium | reverse complement strand
GAATTCCGGCAGACTTGTGTTGTAGAGGATGACTTTCTTTCCCGCTGTTTTCTTCGCCCACTCGCTCGGCAAAACCAAATCCTCCCGCTTCGTATTCAGGACCTTATCAAACTTCGGCGAGCCGAGCGCTACGAATTTCCGCCGGATTTTCTCCGGCGTCAAGTGAAACGACCCGGCCAGCTCTGCGTGGGCGTCAAGCAGCGCTATATTCCCCTCCGCCAACTCCCTGGAATAGCGGATATCGGTATGGGCATGCAGGTGTGCCGGCAGCACCACATCTTTTGCCAGCTCTTCCTTAAGCCCTCTTTCGTGAGGATCCCTGTACAGCCAATAGGGCAGCCCGTATTCGATATACACCAGGTTGTCCGTGTATTTTTTCAGATGACTGCTATAAAAATCGGGGTGGACGGACGTCACGTAATTTCCCTCATCATACGGATTCATAATAAAAACCACGTCCGGCCGCCGGGCCTGCACATCATACGCGCGCCAGTCCGTCAGCTCATAGCGGTCGGAATAAAAGCCCTCTGCCTCCAGATGGAGCCTGCCAAAGCTGCCGTCCGGCTTGCGGTCAAAATAGGGGACCGGTATAAAATAGGCATCACAGGACGGATCCGCCTTCGCAGCAAAGTATACGCTCTCCAGCGCATCCGACATGCTCGCCTTGTAGCAGAAAAAAACGACTTCGATGTGATCCGCCTTTTGCTTCTGTGTCTCCCTTTTGAGCTCGCAGGCCGTTTCCTCCAGATCCCTGACCTGCTTTTTTCTCATAGAAACATAATAGAGCGTCTTATAAAGTTCTTTTAGAAGCTCCGAAATCCTTGTATTTTCACCAAAGGCCGCCTCCGCATAATCAAACATACCGCCGACAAAGTCCTGCATCCGCGCGCACAAATCCAGGAATGTATTCCCTTTTTGCTTTTTCAGCTCTTCGCAGGCCGTCTCCAGCGTCTGACATAACTCGGAAAATTGTTTTATATGTAATCTGCGCATCTTCTACCAAACCTTCCAAGGGGCGCTGCCGTTGTTCCAATGAGACTCCAGAAAATAGCGGTCCCGCTGGGTATCCATGCATTGCCAATAACCATAGTGTTTATAAATGCCGAGCTTGCCGTCCCTCGCCAACGTCTCCAACGGCGCCTGTTCCAGCACGCAGGAATCTTCCGCGCTCAGATATCCGAACACCTCAGGCTCCATTACCATAAAACCGCCGTTAATCCATCCGCCGTCCTCCTTGCTTTTTTCCCGGAAGCTGGTAATCCGTTCCCCGCTCGGGTTTACCTCCAATACGCCAAAACGCCCTCCCGGCTGTATGGCTGTCAGTGTGGCGGCCGCTTTCGTAGTTTGATGCCGTTTCAGCAGCGCCTGCAAATCTACGTTGCTCACTCCGTCGCCATAGGTCAGCATAAAGGGTTCATCGCCGATATATTTCTGAATCCGTTTGATCCGTGCGCCGGTCTGCGCATATCGTCCCGTATCCACCAGGGTAACGCGCCAGGGTTCCGCGACATTCTCATGGATGACCCTCTTGTTCTCTTTTGAAAAATCAAAGATTACATCGGAGCAATGGAGATAGTAATCGGCAAAATATTCCTTTATCACATAGCCTTTATAGCCACAGCAGATCACAAAGTCATGAAAACCAAAGTGCGAATAATACTTCATGATATGCCACAGGATCGGCTGCTCTCCGACCGTAATCATCGGCTTCGGTTTTAAATGGCTTTCCTCGCTGATGCGTGTTCCCAGCCCGCCTGCTAAGATCACTACTTTCATTGCGTCTTTCCCCCTTTTCGTTTTTCTCATATATTTTCGTAGAATCGGATACTCTGCGAAAATCACGGCATCCTTCCGTCTTGAGGGATGCCGTTCTTTATTCCTGTTCCTGCACGCGGGACTTTCCTCTACCCCCTGCCGCAAAGCTTTTCGCACTTTATAAATAATAAAAAGGACGGCAAAATCGCATCTTCACGGTACGATTTTACTGTCCTTTTCTATGTTGAGGAGTATAAGGCGGTCCAAAAAAATTTGCGTCCTGCAATTCCGAATGAACCCTATTCCTTTTCCTTTCGCTGCTTCATTTTCTCATCCGCCCATATAACCCGGTTGCGGCCGTTCTTTTTCGCGTCGTACAGCATCGCGTCCGCCATCTTCAAATAGAAGGCATAGGAGCTTTCCGCCTTCGGCACAACGGTAACGCCGCCGATACTCACCGTGACCCACTCCGACACGGACGGGTCATGGGGGATATGGAGATCCTCCACCGCCTGCCGGATGTTTTTCATATGTTCAAAAATCCGCTCCGCGTTATCTCCCATAAAGAGGGCCACAAACTCCTCGCCCCCGTAGCGGGCCAAAAAGTCCGTGCTGCGCTGCAAACGAGACGCGACGGTTTTGGCAACGGCCGCGATAGCCTTGTCCCCGGCCGGATGGCCAAAGGTATCGTTGTATACTTTGAAACGGTCAATGTCAAACATGCAAATCGAGAACGGAACATGCAGCCGCACCGCCTCCTTCCACTTTGCGGCGCTGTACTCCTCGTACCTGCGCCGGTTGGCGATTCCCGTCAGCTGATCGGTCATGGATTGCTGCTCGACCTGCCGGCGATATTGATAGAGCTTGACATGCGTATTCGCCCTCGCTTTGACAATCAAGGCGTTGAACGGCTTTGTTATATAATCCACTGCCCCCAGGATAAATCCGTACTGCTCATTTGACACATCGGAAAGACTGGTAATTAAAATAACCGGGACGCTCCGTGTGACGACCTCCTCCTGCAGTTTTTTCAAAAGCGTAAAGCCGTCCATCCCCGGCATCACCACGTCCAACAGAATCAGGGAGAAATCCCCCTCCTTTGCACGGTTCAGTCCGTCCTCCGCCGTATGCGCAATGGTAATTTCATACTCATCCTCCAAAATGGCTTTCAGCTTGGCTGCCTGCAAAATGCTGTCATCGACGATCAATATCTTTTCCATATCCACACTCCTTTTCACTGCAAAACCAATGCGCAGCAGTAATCCGTAAATAAACGTTTATTTTTTTATCAACTAAAAACAAACCGCTTTTCGCGGTATATTTTCAATCTCCGGGTTCTCTTCCTTCCTGCTGCCGCTTCAAATACCCGCTCAGGCCGGTAGCCAACAGCTGAAACACCGTATCCTCGGTTTCCTGATTGTCAGGGAGCCGCCCCTCCACCACATACTTGGCGTACATCACGGTGGAGGTAAGGACATGGTGCCACAGCAGATCCTGGTTCAGCCGACGCAGATCCGGAAACGTGTTCATAAAGGCGCTTACCATACTGCCAAAAGAGGCAAAATAGCTTACGTCCCGAGCCTTGTCATATTTGGGAAAGGCGGCACTGTCTCGAAATCGATAATAAAAGACGGTTGCGTCCGGGTACGCCACCCAAAATCGAAAATACGGCAGCCATAGCGCCTTTATCGCTCCGATCGGGTCCCTCGTCATAGCCGCAGGCGTAAATTCCAGGCGCTCAAAAATCGCTGCTACCTGCTGGTCCACATAGGTGAAGCATTCCACCAGCAGCTGTTCCTTACTGTCAAAGTAACGATAAATCGCTCCAGGAGAGAGTCCGGCCAGCTCGCTGACGTTCTGGATCCGTACGCCTTCTAAGCCGTACCGACGCACTGCCTTTATTGCTGCGAAAATAATCCGCGTCCTGGTGTCATCCAGATTGACCACTTCCTTCTAATAATACTTACTATGCTGCTTGCCTTCTAAATGTGAATTATATACGAATTTGATCTTGTTCGCAACCGGTTTTTTCGCCAAAAAGCTTATTCTTTTGCCAGTTCCTTTGCCAGCGCGCAGCCTCTCTGTTAAGTGCTCTCCCTCTCCGCCAAAACCGTCGCAAAGGTCAAATGCTGTACGCTTGGTTTCTCGCCGGAGGGGGCGTCAACCGCATCGATCAGCATCTGCGCCGCGCGCACCCCCATCTCATGGGCCGGCATTTCCATAGACGTCATAGAGGTTTCCAGCATTGCGCCGACCGCGTGCCCGGTAAGGCTAATGACCTTCACTTCCTCCGGCACACGGATTTTGCGTTCGGTCAGCGCACGAATGGCGCCCAGTCCCTGGATGTCAATGGCGGCCATAATGGCATCCAGCCGGGGCACGTCGTCCAAAAGCTGATTGGCGCATTCGTAGCCATGCTCAAAGCTGTTTACCGGA
The DNA here is from genome assembly GCA_947650845.1 of uncultured Lachnospiraceae bacterium. Taxonomy (GTDB): domain Bacteria; phylum Bacillota; class Clostridia; order Lachnospirales; family Lachnospiraceae; genus RGIG7193. Next base: position 781 of record CANSWW010000213.1, on the reverse strand, counting down.
TAGTCGGACTGGCTGAGGTTTTCGGCGAGCCCCAGCTTTTTAATCGCCTTGCAGTAACCGTCATGGCGTCCCTTGTAGGGCGCCAGCTCCAGCGTCCCGTTGATCAGTCCGATTTCCCGGCAGCCCTTCCGATATAGAAAGTGCACCGCGTCGCTGCCGCAGGCTTCGTAGTCCGCCACAATGCTGCTGATCCGTTTTTCCTGTCGGCGGATCAGCTGTATGACAGCGATTCCGCTGGCCTGGATGTCCCGCAGAAGCCGGTTATTGTAGCCGGTTCCCGCAATAATGATGCCATCGACAAAGCCGTTTCTCAATCGGTTTAAGCACTCCTTCTCTGTCTGCGGCTGATCCTCCGTATTGCAGATCAGGGTCGCGTACCCCAGCTGACGCGCCTGTTCTTCGATGCCCTGTAAAAGTTCGGAAAAAATCGTCAAATGCAGCCTCGGCACCACCACGCCAATGGTATGGCGGCGTCCCTGGCGCAGCGCCTGCGCCATTGCGTTCGGATGATAGCCAAGCTCCTTGGCGGCCGCATAAATGCGCTTCTTGGTATCCGGATGAACATAGGAGGTGTTGTTTAAGGCTCGCGACACGGTGCTCACATCGACACAAGCCAGCCGGGCGACATCTTTCAGGGTAGCCATAGGGTCCTTTCCTCTGCAAACGTTTGCAGATCCCGTGGATATTTTATCGTGCTATACCTCATTATAATCTGTTTGGCAAAAATTACAATGTTTTTTCGGGAAGATACACGCCTGAAAGCGATTACCGGACTGGCGCG
>CANSWW010000212.1 GCA_947650845.1 uncultured Lachnospiraceae bacterium | reverse complement strand
GAAGCGATTCTTGTCGGATCCTGGTGAAGGAGTACGGCGAGGATGAGGCGGGACGGATGAAGCTGCAGGCGGATCTGCTGGCGGGAAAGGGGCCGGACATTCTTGATTTGGGGGACGTCAACGCGGATTCCCTGATTGCCAGGGGCTTTTTGGCGGATCTCTATCCGCTGATGGATGGATGCCCGGATACGGCGCGGGAGGATTTTCTGGCGAATGTTCTTTCGATGTACGAGCGGGAGGGCGCGCTGTACGGGATTACCCCTGGTTTTCGGATTGAGAGCCTGATGGGGAAGGTATCCGTGGTCGGAGACGGGAGCGGCTGGAGCGTGGCGGATGTGCGGGCGCTTGCAGAGGAGCATCCCGGAGCGCAGCTGATTTTCGGCTTCTACAGCACCAGGGAACGGGCCCTGCCCAAGCTTTTGATGATGAATATGGAGGATTTTGTCAACTGGAACAGCGGGGCCTGCTCCTTTGACAGCGAGGAATTTTGCGATATTCTTGAGTTTAGCAGCATGCTGCCGACAGAGGAAGAATGGACGCGGGACGACGACTTTATGGAGAAGCTGGCGCGGGACGAGCTGCTTTTAGTAGAGTTCAATATCAACAGCGTGCTTGATTATCAGCTGCGGCGCGCCTTCTTTGCGTATGAGCCGGTAAACGGTATCGGGTATCCGTCGTCGGACGGGCGGGGGACGCTTTTAGAGCCCTGGCTTTCTTTGGGGATCCTGGAAACGTGTTCGCATAAGGAAGCGGCCTGGGAGTTTATCAGCTGGCTGCTGGCGGATGAGTTTCAGACGTATGCGCCCGGTTTTGCGCCGATCCGCGAAAGCACGCTGGAAAAGCTTTTGCAAGCGGCGATGGAGGGCGAGGGAAGCCATTATTCTTATAACAGCATGGGGTTTGATATTCCGCCGGCGACGGAGGAGGACGTACAGGCAATCCGCCGGATGATTGATAGGGGGCGGGGCGCTTCGGTCGCGGATACGATGATTTTGCAGATCATCGACGAGGAGGCGGCCGCGTATTTTGCCGGGCAGAAAACGGCGATGGAGGTGGCGAAGATTATCCAGAGCCGGGTGCAGCTGTATGTAGATGAAAACCGTTGATGTGTGTGTTTCCTTGCCGTGAACGGAAAAGTTGTGAATGGGAATTGCGAGAGGAATCGCGCCGGTACATGGGGGCGCGGTTCCTTCCTTGACTTTCCTTCTTTCAGATGGTATACTGCATCCAGCCAGAGAATAACAAAGCGAGAGAGGAGCAATCCATGTTTGCGGATCGTGCAAGGGTATTTATAAAATCAGGCAAGGGCGGCGACGGCCATGTGAGCTTTCGCCGGGAGCTGTATGTGCCGAACGGCGGGCCGGACGGCGGCGACGGCGGCAAGGGCGGCGATATTATTTTTGAGGTGGACGAGGGGCTGAATACGTTGACGGATTTTCGCCATGTGCGCAAGTATGTGGCGGAGAGCGGCGAGGAGGGCGGCAAGCGGCGCTGCCACGGGGCGAACGGACAGGATTTGGTGATTAAGGTGCCGGAGGGGACCGTGGTCTATGACGATGAGTCGGGCAAGGTGATTACCGACATGTCGGGGGAGAATCGCCGGGAGGTGATCCTGCGGGGCGGCCGCGGCGGCTGCGGCAACATGCATTATGCTACTTCGACGATGCAGGTGCCGAAATATGCTCAGCCGGGCCAGCCGGCTCAGGAGCTGTGGGTGCGTCTGGAGCTGAAGGTGATTGCCGACGTGGGCCTGGTGGGGTTTCCGAATGTCGGTAAATCTACGTTTTTATCGCGAGTGACCAATGCGCGGCCGAAGATCGCGAATTACCATTTTACGACGCTGAATCCGAATCTGGGGGTTGTGGATTGGGAGGACGGCGGCTTCGTGATCGCGGATATTCCGGGCCTGATTGAGGGGGCCAGCGAGGGCGTGGGCCTGGGGCATGAGTTTTTGCGGCATATCGAGAGGACGCGCGTGATTATTCATATGGTGGACGCGGCTTCGGTCGAGGGGCGCGATCCGCTGGAGGATATTCACAAAATCAATGCGGAATTGGCGGCGTATGATCCGTCGCTGTTAGAGCGGCCGCAGGTGATTGCCGCCAACAAGATGGACGCGCTTTATAGGGAAGAAGGCGCGGAGGATCCGGTGGAGCGTCTGCGCCGCGCGTTTGCGCCGCAGGGGATCGAGGTGTTCGCGATTTCGGCGGTGAGCGGGCAGGGGATTAAGGAGCTTTTGCACCATGTGAGCGGGCTTTTGCAGAAAACCGATTTAAAGCCGGTGGTCTTTGAGAAGGAGTTTGATACCAGTGTGCTGCGCGGCGATGTGAATTTGCCGTATGAGGTGACGCGCGACGAGGACGGGGGCTTTCGGGTGGAGGGCCCGCGCGTGGAGAAGATGCTTGGGTATACGAATCTGGATTCGGAGAAGGGGTTTGAGTTTTTCCAGCGCTTTTTGAAGGATACGGGGATTCTGGCGGAACTGGAGGCGGCTGGGATTGAGGAGGGGGATACGGTGCGGATTTATGGGTTGGAGTTTGATTACTATAAGTAGTAAGCGGCTGCTATGATTCGATGTTTTACGATGCGGCCCCGGGAGCGGAATGTCTTATGATGCGGCTCCCGGGGCCGCAATGTCTTACGGTTCGGCCTCGGGAGCGGAAGCTGCCAAGGAGAGCGTTTCGATTAACAGCTCGGTGAGAAGAACTTCGGCTTGTCCGGGATTGGTATTGTGGATTTCGATTTCCAGGTTGCTGACGCCGTCCGGCAGATGAATTTCAAAGGTTACCTCTGCAGGACTTTCCTGCAAACGCAGAAGCTCATAGCGGATCGCGCCGCCGTCCGAGTAGCTGAGGAAGGTATTACCGGCGAGATTTTCCCCATGGATCGTAACACGATAATCGCCGGCCGGAGCGTAGGCATAAGGGCCGTAAGAAGCGCCGTCCGGCTCCAGATGGCGCACGCCGCTTTCATCATAACCGCCGGCCAGGTTGGCGTTGTCAAGAAAGACGGAGCGGCAGCGCCCCAGCCTTTCGTCATCGGGAGACAGGGCGGTAAGGCCGGCCAGAGGCGTCATCGAGCCGGCGATATAGCCGTCGATGGCGTAGTAGTAAAGGCGGGGATCGGCGCAGGCCAGGGTGCTGCCGGCTTCCCAAACATAGAGGGTGTCCTCCTGAGGACGGAGGAAATGGGTCAGGGATTCGGAACGGATATCGGCGTCTACGCGCGCCATGTAAAATTGATTGATGGTCCAGTCGTTTTTGAGCGCGAGCTCGGCAAAGGACTTCAGATTATCCCAGGATAACTGAGGATAAATTAACAGATGGCGAAGCCGGCTGTTTTGCGGCAGAGAGTCCCACTGGCCGGAGAAGGCGGGGTTTTCAAAGGTGAGGACCGAGGAAAACCAGCCATGGCGTTCCAGCAGAAGCGGCGAGATATCGACAAGCTGCAGCGACAGGCAGAGTGCCAGGAGGAGTGTCTTTACACGGCGCGGGCATACGCGCACGTCGGCACAGATGGCAAAGAGAAACAGGAAATAGACGCAGATCCAGGCAAAGCGGCCGGAGCTGCGGAACGCGTCCCATATTTTGAGAAGGACCTGAGGAACGTGGTATTCAAAGAGGATATGCTGACCCCAGGTGACGCGGAAGGAGGCGGCGACGATCAGGGCGGCCAGACAGATAAGGCCGGAGCACAGAAACAGGGGGGCCTGGCCGTGCAGGGAGGCCGGGGCCGGAGAATCCTGCGCCGGGTAATCCCGTGCGGAAACGGGCTGTGCGGTCGGGGCTTTGGGAGCCGTGACGGGTTGCGGGCCGTGCGCGCGGCGGCGAATGAGAGCCCGGAAAAGGTTCAGGAGCGTGAGGGCAAGCAGCGTAAACATCCCGACGCCGAGATAGGCATAGCCCTCGTACTGGTCGGGAAAGGACGGCAAAGCCGGCAGAAAGAAACCGGTGTCCATGGAGTCAAAAAACCCGTTTAAATTAAAGCTGAAGTCGCCGAGCGTGCTTGTTAAATAGGAGATTTCGCCGGTGAAGCCGCCTAAAAGAAGCAGGACGACAAAAGCGACGGCGATATAGGAGCCCGTGAACAGGAGAGGGCGTCCTATTTTTTTTGTTTTCAGGAAGTCGAGCAGGCAGAAGCCCAGCAGGATAATGCCGCACATGGGGATGAAATACAGATGGATGGTGCTGCATAAAAAGGCCAGGCCGGCCCAGTAGAGCACGCCGTTTTTCGTGCGTTCAAACCAGGCGTCGTGGTAGATAAAGGCCAGGACAGCCAGCAGGATCAGCCAGTGCGACGCCAGCGAGGTATGAACGAACAAACGGGAGATCACCTGGAACGAGAGGATGAAAAAGGCGCTTCCTAAAAGGACGGCCGCCTCGCTCTTGAGATAACGCAGCAGGATTTTGGCGGAGACCGCGCCGTTTAGGGCAAAGCAAAGGAGCCCCCAAAGGCCGAAATATTGAAATACGTCGGGCAGCAAAGGGGACAGAAGCTTGAAAAATATCGCCATGAGGGGGATGGAATCCGTGAAAATGATGCTGACCGGATACGGGTAGACAAGATTCGGCGTCATGCCCAGCGGCAGGCCCCAGGGGGCGTTTCGATAGCCGACCCATCCGAGATAGTGCTGGGCGCGGTCGCCGCCAGAGATCAGCCAGTCGTCATAGCCGGGATCGAGGACATGGATCCCGTAAATGCACAAAAATAACAGGCCGCCGAGCGCGGCGGAGAGGATTACGGCTCGATTCTGCCGGACTGCTTTTCCCATATCGGTGCTGCCTCCTGCTTTTGTAGGTAGGCCGGCAGGATGTGCCGGCAGGCTTTATTATACTTTACCGGCGGGAAAAGCACAAGGCTTTTCTGGGCTCTTGCGCCGGCGCTGCAATCATGGTAAGATAAAACAGAGCGGAAGCGGATTTTATGCAAAGTAAAGGGGTGTAAAAGATTTGGAAAAAGCAAAAAAGCTGCCGGTTTGGCATTGAAAACTTTGAAAAAATCCGTACGG
>CANSWW010000211.1 GCA_947650845.1 uncultured Lachnospiraceae bacterium | reverse complement strand
CGCGAACTCATACTTATACAGTTCCAGGCCGAACAAAACACCCAGTCCCACATCCTCCGGCTTGATCTCCTTCGCCTTCCCGCCCCGAGGGTTCCTCGTAAAAAAAGCAAACGTATCCGCCCCCATATACACAGCCGTCTTCCCCATAGCCTCATACCCCTTCGAAGAGGAAATATGACTCCCTATTGTCAACTGATCCATTATGATCCATCTCCTTTCCCAAACATATCGATCGGTCACTGCGTTTCAAAATGTTTATCCATCCCTGCGGGATCAGACAAGATACCTTTCCTGGTCCCGCATATGGAATAAAAAAGACCGCTACGGAAACATCCTCCTCATAGCGGTCTCTCTCTTTTCAAAAATCCTGTTCTTTATCCCCATTATTCCCATGAATGAGGGAAATCGTCTCCTCAATACTTTTCCCAGAATCCAGCGCAGCCTGATACAGCGCTTCCATCTGTTTCTTCTCGATCTGCTGCCTCAGCTCTTTTTTCTTATCGGTGAGTTCTTTTATCTTCGCTTCGCAGGCGTCCATCTCTTCTGTCAGATTCGCCAATTCTTCTTCCAGTGAAATATTTTTCTTTCTTCTGCCTCTTGCAGCCATTCTCCATACCTCCTAAATATGATACTGTCAATTTTTCTCAAGTTATTGACAACAGACAATAACTGTCTATCCATCTTAACATCATTTTCCCAAAAACACCATCATTTTTTTACATCTTTTAAAAAATTTTCAAATTCACCCCGGGGCATCGGCTTCGCGAAATAATACCCTTGCACATAATCACAGTCGATCGCACTCAGACGCTCCAGCTGCTCTTTTGTCTCCACACCTTCCGCCACAGTGTGCAGGTTCATCGAATGGGCCATATCCTGCGCATCCCCCTTCTGTTTCCGTTCAAGCACAATACCAATCTGTTTCCATTCTACCACAAACGACGGCTCTTTAAAACGGCCTTTTTCACTTTTTAACCAATCCTTTTATCGGTGCGCCCTGTAGATAAAAAGCGGCGCAGGAATGTCCCGCACCGCTTCGATCATTGTCTTTTTCGTCCCGGCAATGCGCTGCCAGGCCCATGTGATGAACTACTCCAGATTCGCCTTCTTCTCCAAAATCCAGGCACCCAGGAAGAAATACACACCGCTCTGCACTACCTTAAAGATCAGGTTTCCCCAGGAGCCCCCTGTTAAGGACGCCAGCCATACCAGGCTGCCGGACGGTGAAAAGCCGATAATTAAGGCAAGAATCCCCATAAACAGCTCCAGCACAATTACCAGGCCCAGGTACGTGCCGATCGCGCCCCAAACCTTATGCTTATTGAAAAGCTGCCCGACACAGATCGAAAAATAGATCATCAAGAGCCCGCGCACCGCGTTCACCGCCACATCCAGGTAATAAACGATCCCGTAATAATCGGTAATCTCATCCCACATATAGACGAACAGATCGCCAAACCGGGACAAAATCGGCAGAATATCGATGATCCACCCCGTTACGATAAAGCCGGCCACAAGCACCGCCGTTGTCAGAAGCTCAAATAGTAACCCGCTGATCAGCTTCGACAGCATATGCTGTCTCGTAGACACCGGCAGCGTCAGCGACAGGTATCCCTGGTCGCTCACCATGTTTGTATAAAAGCGGCGGATAATCAGCACAAACGTCAAAATCATCAGCCCGATCATCGCGCCGCCCCACAGGACGGTGAGCGAAATCGTCGTAAACATCCACACCGATTCCGGCACCATCCCGGCCGAATCCGCCGCCCCAAACATCTCCTGACGGATCAAGCCCCTCATGTTCAGGCTGAAGGCGATCGTAAGCGCCATATAAACCGCGTAGCATACCAGCAGGCACAGATAATTCGCCTTTAAGTCATACTTCAATAATTTCCTCAGCATTTGAATACCTCCCGAAACAGTGCGTCTACCGACTTGCCATTCTCCTCGCGGATCGCGTCCACCGGCGCATGCAGCGCCACCTCGCCGTACCGCAGGAATATCACCTCATCCAAAACCGATTCCACATCCGCGATCAGATGCGTCGAAAGCAGGACCGTCGCGTTTTCATTGTAATTGGTAATGATCGTATTCAGGATATAATCCCGCGCGGCCGGATCCACACCGCCGATCGGCTCATCGAGGATATACAGCTGCGCGTTGCGGCTCATTACCAGGATCAGCTGCACCTTCTCCTTCGTCCCCTTGGAAAGCGTTTTCAGCTTCGCGCCCGGATCGATGTGCAGACTCTTGAGCATTTCATACGCCCGCGCTTCGTCAAAATCCTCATAAAAATCCTTGAAAAAGCGGATGGTCTCCATAACGGTTAATCCCATATTTAAGTACGTCCGTTCCGGCAGATACGATACGATCCGGCGTGTCTCGATCCCTACCGGCTTTCCGTCGATCAGCAGCTCGCCGCTCTTCGTAGACAAAAGGCCATTCGCCAGCTTGATTAACGTCGTCTTGCCGCTGCCGTTCGGGCCTAAGAGACCAATGATGCGCCCGCGTTGCAGCTTCAGGTTCACATGGTTAAGCGCCGGCCGCATTCCCTTATCATAGCTCTTGCTCAAATCCCTGCATTCCAAAATCGGCGTCATACTCTTACCTCCTCATTCCTTTCTTCCATTTCCTGGTCCTGCTGCATCAAGGCCAGAATTTCTTCCCGGCTGTAGCCCAGCTCCTGCATCGCCTTCATAAAATCCTCGATCTTCTCCATCGCCAGCCGCCGCCTGCAATCCCGGATCAATGCGGCGTCCTCGGTCACAAACCGTCCTGCCGTCCTTTGGGTATAGATCAGGCTGGTGCGCTCCAGCTCCGCCAGAGCTTTCTGCATGGTATTGGGGTTTACCGCCGCCTCCTGCGCCAGCTCCCGAACGGACGGGAGCCTCTCGCCCGGAGCATACACGCCGCAGACAATGCGCATCTGGATTTGCTCCAGCAACTGCGTATAGATCGGCCGGTTCTGTTCAAATATCCATCCCATAACTCGCTGCTCCTCTTGTATTATTGTGTTGATGTACTATTGATATAATACAATAAGGAAAGAGTTTTGTCAACTGTTTTTTAGGCCGCTTATCAATATTTTTTTCTCCACTAATTATGGTAGTTATAATTAGTAACATAGAAAGTTGCGGATCATAACGAAAAGCTGCAAAACTGGCATAAACCGGTTTTGCAGCTTTTTTGTGCGCCTATCTTAACTTTATGGCCGATCGTATCGTCGTCATTCCTTTCTACTAATGCTTTTTCTTTTCCGCATCACGCCAATTGTCCCGGTAGCCGCCCATCAGATCGACGAACCGCTTGGCCGTCAGGTGCGGCCTGGTGATGGCGCTGCCGACTACGACCGTGTGCGCGCCCAAATAAAGACACTTGATGGCGTCCTCCGGCGAATAGATATGGCCCTCCATCACAAAATATGCCTCTTCTCCCATATCCCGGCACATGCGGGCAAACTCCCGCATATCGGGGCTTTCGATGTGGGCCGTCTCTTTTGTGTAGCCATAGAGCGTCGGCCCCACCAAATCCGCGCCCAGCGCCACGGCCCGCTTGGCCTCTTCATAATTGGAAATGTCGGCAAACACGATCGCCTCCGGCAATTCCCGCTTCACAATCGGCAGCAGCTCCCAGGCCGGCCGGCCTTCGTGCGTGATCTGGTCGGTGCAGTCCAGAGCGACGATCTCGGCTCCTGCTTCCCATACTTCCTGTACGGCCTGTAACGTCGGCGTAATGAATACGTCCGTGTCCTCGCGCCAAATCTTATACAGGCCGATCATCGGCAGGTCTACCTTTGCCTTGATGGCCCGGATCTGCTCGGGCGTATTGGCGCGGATCCCCACGGCCCCGGCCCACTTGGCGGCTTCCGCCATCTTTACCACCATATCCTCCGTATAGATCGGATCGTCCTTCTGCACCTGACAGGACACGATCAGCCCGTTCCGAAATCCTTCCAGGATCGCCCGTTTTCTTGCATCCGTTGTTTTCATCTGTCTCCTCCCCGGCGGAAAAAGGCTCCCGCCACCTTTTTTAATCTAAGTATAGCGGAAGCCTTTTAAATTTGCAACATATTTTTGCAAATACTTGCATTTTCTTGCATGTGTGGTATTTAATCTGGTGCTGGCCCTGTCTGTCGCCAAGACCGGCTCACCGGGCGTCGGCAAACATCCGGCGATCCCGGCGACATACAGGCTGGCCGATTGCCCCGGCGACAGGCCTACTGTCCGGCGGCCGCCTCGTCCAACACCAGCTCGGCGTTTTCTGCCAAATCCAGGGCCGTGGCCGGGAATTCCTCCGTGGGCTGTTCATAGGAGAACAACTTTTGCACGGCCGCAGCCTTGTGCGCACCAAAGACCGCCAGCTGGATCCGTCCGGCCGCCAGCAGATTTTGGATGCCCAGCGTCACGCCGCTTTTAATCGGCGGCATCCCCTCCGGAAAATATTTGGGCGCGACGGCAAGCGTCGTCTCTGACAACGGCGCCTCGTGGGGGCCGCGGTCAAACCGGTCGCCGGGCTCATTGAGCGCTAAGTGGCCGTTCATGCCCATGCCAAGAAGAAGATAATCGATCCCGCCCCAGGCTTTTAGCTGATTCTCGATTGCCGCGCAGGCCGTCGCCGCATCCTTTGCCATCGAGTCAAAGAGAACGATGTTTTCCGGACGGGCATTGATCCGTGAAAAGAGATTCTTCTGCAAAAAGTACGCGCAGCTTCCCTCCTGGTCGGCCGGTACGCCGAGCCATTCGTCCAGCCCCAGGATGCGTGCCTGAGAAAAATCGACTTCCATCTCCGCCATCGCCGCAAAGGCAGGCAGGGAGGTATGCCCGGCCGCCAGACAGAGCACCGCGTCCGGCTTTTCACGCAGGACAGAGGCAACGGTTTGGGCGATGTAATGGCCCGCTTGCGTCTCGGTTGCAAAGATCCGGGCGGGGTGACGCCCGTCTTGCGCCTCGGTTGCGAAAATTTGTTTTTGCATGGAGTACTCCTTATTCTTCTAACAGCAGCTGGATCGGATAGGCTACCTTGGGCGGATTTTCAAGCGGCAGGCGGACCTTCTGTCCGGTTTTGGCCGACAGGTAAGCCGCGTAAATCATTTCC
>CANSWW010000210.1 GCA_947650845.1 uncultured Lachnospiraceae bacterium | reverse complement strand
ATCCTCGCTCAGGGCAAAGACCTTCTGCGGCGTCAGGTCGATCGACATCGGATAGCGGTCGGAAAGCGCGCCCATGACAATGTTGAGGACCACCACGATCGCCAGACTCACAACCACCAGCGCCGCGTAAGCGCCTTTGATTCCGTTCTTTCGGTTAAACCATTTCTTCAATTCCGCACCCCCTACTCAAACCGCCGCTTTTCAAAGGCGCAGACCGTCAAAAACAAAAACAAACCCGCCACACTCACATAAAACACAATATCCGCCACATTAAACAATCCGTAGGTAAAATTCTTATAATGGGTCTGGAACGACAAATCCGTCACAAACCCGGCCAGCCGGGTATTGGTAATCATCCCTGCCACCGAATCTAACAGCATCAGGAAAAATCCCGTACAGAAACCGCCGATGGCCGCAATGACCTGGTTCTCCGTCAAGGCGGAAATGAAAATACCGATGGCGGTTAACGCACTCCCCAGCAAGAACAGCCCGATGAAATGTCCCAGCACCACGCTCCACTCCACGAGAGCAAACTGCGAGAGCACCGCCGCCTGCACCAGCGTGATTGCCATCGCCACCAGATAGACAAACAGGGCCGCCAGGAATTTTCCGGCCACGATGGCCGTCCCCGAAACCGGCGCCATCAAGAGCAGCTGGTCGGTCCTTGCCTTCTTATCCTCGCTCATCAGGCGCATCGTCAATACCGGGATTAAAAACAGCGTCACCGTAAACATCATCTCAAACAGCGCCCGCATGTCCGTAGAATTCCCGTACAAATTGTACAGAAGGAAAAAATACCCGGCAAACAAATAGTAGACGGCGATAAACACATACCCGAGGGGCGAATCAAAGTACGCGTTCATCTCCCTTTTCAAGATCGCGTTCATGCTTCGTCCCTCCCCGTAGTCCCCTCTTTTTTGCCGACCAGGCGCAAAAACACATCCTCCAGCGTCACATGCGCCGAGCGTGTGCCAAGCAGAGGGCATCCCGCCCCCGCCAGCGCTAAAAACACCTCCCGCCGGATGTCCACATGCTCCCGGCCCCGGATCCGGTACGAATACACGCCCGGTTCCTCCTCATTAAGCCGCGTAACCTCCTTCACATGCTCCAGCGCCCGCAAGGCGCGCTCTACCAGGGAAGGCTCCCCCTCCACCAGCGCTATGTAGCTGTCCTTGCTCTGGATGGCGTTCTCCAGGTTCTGCGGCGTATCGTCGGCCACAATTTTTCCCTGATCCAGCACGATCACCCGCTCGCAGACCGCCTGGATTTCCGACAGAATATGCGACGACAGGATGACGGTGCGTTCCTTGCCGATCTCGGCGATCAGGCTGCGAATCTCAATGATCTGCGTCGGGTCCAGGCCGACGGTCGGCTCATCCAGAATCAGAATCTTCGGCTCGCCTAACATCGCCGAGGCCAGCCCCACTCGCTGGCGGTAGCCCTTCGACAGATTGCGGATCATCCGCTTTCGTACATGATCGATCCCGGCCCGCTCGCAAACCCGGCCGACGGCGTCCTTTTTGCCCGTTTTCAGCCCCTTCAATTCATAGACAAACCCCAGGAAGTCCTCCGCCAGCATATCGGTGTAGAGCGGCGGGATCTCCGGCATGTAACCGATCTTTCGCTTGGCTGCCTTCGCCTCCTTCGCCAAATCGATCCCGTCGATCAAAACCGTACCTTCCGTCGCCGCCAGGCAGCCCGTCAAAATGTTCATCGTCGTCGATTTTCCGGCGCCGTTTAAGCCAAGAAGCCCCAGCACCTGCCCTCCGGGAACGGAAAAGCTGATATCCGCGAGAGCGATTTTGCTGCCGTATTGTTTCGATACATGTGAAACCTCTATCATTCGTGTTCCTGCCCTTCCTTATGTTGCCTGACCCGCAAACCGTTTGGGATCCGCCTTGCGCACATCCGGCCGATCCCCTCCCGCGCTGCCTATACGCTTTGGTTAATGCCTTCCAGAATACGAATCACAGCCAGGATTTCCTCCTCGCGGGCAGGAGGAGCCTGCGGCGTCTCCTCGATTACCTTGAGGAAGCTCTGAAGCTCCTCATAAAACATACCGGTAGGCGGCAGGTTGATTCCTGTCTCGATCTTAATCTTCTCTTCCAGATCAAAAACCCGCGGCTCCTTGCCAAAGGAATATACCGTCACCGTAACGCCGTCAAAGATCGCGACCGCTTCTTCCAAATAGACCCGCCAGGTTGCCGTAAAGGGGATATCCCCGTTGTACCAGGCGGCCTCCGCGCTCACCGTCGTCTCGCCGAACTCATAGGAGAAGCGGTAATGCTCGCGGTAAGAAAGGCCGTCCCGCCCGGCGCTGGTAAAACGCGTCGAATCCGGCGCGCCAAACAGGCTCACTAACAAATCCAGATCATGGATATGCAAATCAAACGGCAAAAGCCCGCTTTTTTCCTTATCAAACAGCCAGCCCCCCTTGACCCAGCGCGGGCAGGCGGACAAGCGCAAAAACGAAGCATCCAGCACACGTCCGTATTCGCCGCTTTGTACCAGCTCTCGCAGGACCTTAGTCGCCGGCGCGAACTGCAATACCTGCCCCACAAAGAGCTGCACCTGCTTTTCGCGGGCAAGGGAAAACATCTCCTTCGCATCCTCATAATGCAGGGCCAGGGGCTTTTCGCAGATCACATGCAGTCCATGGCGCAGGGCCGCCGTCACATGGGTTTTGTGAAGAAAGGTCGGCGTACATATATCCGCTACGTCCGGCTTGGCCGTATTAAGCATTTCCTCCACATCCGAATACCAGGCCGCGCCAAACTGAGCCGCCGTCTCCTTGGCCGCCGGGGAAGGGTCGCAGATCGCTGTCACCTTGCAGCCCGCAAGCTGCGCATAGTTCCTGGCATGTACCGTCCCCATGCCGCCAATTCCAATGATGCCGATTTTAATCATGCCATCCTTCCCCTTTCTTCTGTTTGCCCGTGTTCTCAGGGCATGATGGGATACCCCTGTGGTATTTCTTATTTCCGTATCCGTTATACAAACTGTCTCATATAGCGGTAGCTCTGCTCAATCCCCGCCTTTACATCCTCCACGCAGCTCTCATACGCCTTATCCTCCACCTCGATGCAGGCCGGCCCCGTATAACGGATATCGTTCAAAGCCGAGCAGAACGCGGCAAAATCCACGCCGCCTAATCCCGGCAGCTTCGGCGAATGCCACAGAGCCGGATGCGAGAACATCCCATACTCATCCACTTTATCCTGATAGATCTGGATATCCTTAAAATGCACATGGAAAATACGATCCTTAAACTCATACACAGGCTTCACATAATCCGCGCCGATCAGGTACGGATGGCTGGGGTCGTAATTGAGTCCCAGGTTCTTCGTGTCGATCAGTTCAAACATCTTGCGCCAGATATACGGCGTGCTGGCCAGGTTGTTGCCGCCCGGCCACTCGTCCTTGGTGTAATACATCGGACAATTCTCGATGCCGATCCTTACGCCCTTTTCCTCGGCATGACGCACAATCGGCGTCCAGACCTTTACATATTTCTCCAGGTTCTCCTCCACGCTCTTCGTCTTATCCTTGCCGATAAACGTCGTCACCATGTTGATCCCCATCGCCGCCGAAACGTCGATCAGCTTCATAATGTGCTCCACCGCCACGCGGGCCGCCTCTTCGTCGCCGTCCAGCGGATTGGGGTAATAAGCCAGCGAGCTGATCGCCACGCCCTTCTTTGCCGCGTAGTCCAGATAATACTTCTGCTTCTCCTCGGTTAACTCATTGATATCGATATGCGTAATGCCGGCATAGCGGCGCAGCGCCTTGCCCTTCGGCCAGCAGCAAACCTCCACGCAGGAAAACCCTACGCCAGCCGCATAATCAATGACCTCCTCAAACGTAAAATCCGGTAAAATCGCCGAAACAAGACCTAACTTCATCATAATACTTCCTCCTTCTTGCCCGTGTTCTCAGGGCATAACGGGGTGTTTCACACCAGCCCCAGCTGCTCCAATTTCTCCTTTAAAAAGTCTACCGCCAGCCGGATATCCGCCCCGGCATTTTCGTTTACTTCCCGTTCAATCGTCAAGTACCCGTGGTAGCCTACTTCCTGTAGCGCCTTCAAATACGCGTCCCAGCGCACTTCTCCCTGCCCGAGCGGCGTCTCGGTAAAATAGGTGCTCACGGTATTAAGCGCCTCGATCCCGCCCTCGGCAAAGATCCCGTACACCACCTCGGTTCCCGCAAAATAATGGCAGAGGCCATCCTTGGCATGCGTATGTACGATATGCGGCCCCGCGGTATAGACGCCCGCCACCTCATCGTCCTTCGTCACCATCACCAGATTGCCCGGGTCATAATTGACCGCGATGCCCTCCCCGCAGGCCGAGATAAACTCCACCAGCCGCGAAATCGGTTCCGGTCCGGTCTCCACCGCGATCACGGCCCCTTTGCCGGCCGCGTAGGCGCCGATCTCCCGGCAGGCCCCCAGCATCGCCCGATAGCGCTCCCCGTCCTTCTCCTGCGGAATCCGGCCGATATGCGTGGTCACAATCCGGCAGTCAAGCGCCTGCGCCAGATCGATCGTCCGCTTCAAATATTCGATCTTCTTTTCATTGTCCGCCGCAATCTCAAACCCGTGGCCGCCCAGCTCGCCGCAGAGGGCCGTTACCTCCTGCCCGCACTCTCCGGCCGTCTCCTTGACCGCGCGGATCTGCTCTGCCGTGACCCGAAGCGGATCCAGCTCGTTCCAGGCATAAATCTGAACCCCGCTCGCCCCGCAGTCCTTCGACGCGCGAATCCCGTCCAAAAGCCCTACATGGAACCAGTCCGCCAATGTCCCGATCTTAAACATATGCTTTTCCTCACTCGTCGATCGCGACCCAGCGGCGCTCCTTCGCGCTCTGAACGATCTTCTCACACAGCACCATCTCGCGCAGGCCGTCCTCGAAGCAGGCATAATCCTCCCTCTCTCCGCCGGCGATCGCCGCGTAAATCCGCTTGAAATTCTGCTTAAAGGTATCCGGGAAGCCCTCCACATGCCCGCCGGGATAGCTGATCACACCCTTGGTCTTTTCTTCTAAAATGGAAGGATCCTTCACCAGCTCGCCGTTGTCCCGTTCGCGGCGCCCGATCCAGATTGCGT
>CANSWW010000209.1 GCA_947650845.1 uncultured Lachnospiraceae bacterium | reverse complement strand
AGGTAGAATGCCAATCGCTATTCCCGCAGGCGTAACTGTGGAAATCGCAGAAAATAATAAAGTGACTGTAAAAGGTCCCAAGGGTACGCTCACGAGAGTGCTGCCTAAGGAGATGGAAATCAAGAAAGAGGGCGAGGAAGTACACGTTTCCCGTCCCAATGATTTAAAGAGAATGAAATCCCTGCACGGTTTGACCAGGACGCTGATCCACAACATGGTAGTGGGCGTAACCGAGGGCTACCAGAAAGTCCTGGAAATCAACGGTGTAGGTTACAGGGCAGCGAAGCAGGGCAAGACCCTAACCTTGTCCCTGGGCTATTCCCACCCGGTGGAAATGACCGATCCGGAAGGAATCGAGACAACGGTGGAGAATCAGACCAAGATCATCGTCAAGGGCATCGACAAAGAAAAGGTCGGACAGTTTGCCGCAGAGATCCGCAGCAAGAGAGGGCCAGAGCCGTATAAGGGCAAGGGCATCAAGTACGCCGACGAAGTGATCCGCCGCAAGGTTGGTAAGACCGGTAAGAAATAAGAAAGGAGTGGACAGAAATGGTTAGCAAAGAATCAAAAGTTGAAATTCGCAGAAATAAGCATAGAAGAATCCGCAATCGTTTTTCTGGCACGCCTGAGAGACCCCGCCTGGCTGTATACAGAAGCAATAATCACATGTACGCCCAGATTATTGACGACACGGTTGGCAACACGTTAGTATCCGCATCGACCCTGCAGAAGGAAGTAAAGGCTGAGCTTGAGAAAACCAACAACGTAGACGCCGCTGCTTACCTGGGTACGGTAATCGCCAAGAGAGCCCTGGAGAAGGGCATCACCACGGTTGTGTTTGACAGAGGCGGTTTTATCTATCAGGGTAAGGTTCAGGCACTGGCCGAGGCGGCCCGCGAAGCCGGCCTGGAATTCTAATAAGGAGGGAAGATACAACATGAAACGTACTATCATTGATGCCAGCCAGCTGGAATTAAACGATAAAGTAGTAGCGATCAAGCGTGTATCCAAGACCGTCAAGGGCGGACGCACGATGCGGTTTTCTGCTTTGGTAGTTGTTGGCGACGGCAATGGACATGTCGGCGTCGGCGTCGGCAAATCCGCAGAAATCCCGGAAGCCATCCGCAAAGGCAAGGAAGATGCCATGAAGAATATCGTGGAAATCCCGGTGGATGAAAACAACAGCATTCCTCATGACATCATCGGCCGTTTTGGCAGCGCCAGCGTGCTGTTAAAGCGCGCGGATCAAGGTACCGGCGTTATCGCCGGCGGCCCGGCGCGTGCGATCCTGGAGCTGGCAGGCATTAAGAATATCCGTACCAAGTCTTTGGGCTCCAACAACAAGCAGAATGTTGTATTAGCGACCCTGACCGGCTTAAAGAGCTTGCAGACCCCCGAGCAGGTGGCGAAGAAGCGCGGCAAAGCCGTAGACGAGATTACTGGTTAAGGAGGGACGTAAAATGGCAGAGAAATTAAAAGTAACTTTGACAAAATCTCCCATTGGCGCTATCCCCAAGCAGAGAGCCACGGTAGAGGCCCTGGGCTTAAAGAAAATTGGCGCTGCCAACGAGCTGCCGGACAATGAGGCGGTCAGAGGCATGATCTGGCATGTAAAACACCTGGTCAAGGTGGAAGAAATCTAAAGACAGGAGGTGCAGGAAAGAATGGATTTATCAAATTTAAGACCCGCAGAAGGGTCAAAGCACAGTGATAACTTCAGAAGAGGCCGCGGCCACGGCTCCGGAAACGGCAAGACGGCTGGCAAGGGCCATAAGGGTCAGAAGGCACGTTCTGGCGCCCCCCGCCCTGGTTTTGAAGGCGGTCAGATGCCTTTATACAGACGGATCCCGAAGAGAGGATTTACGAACCGTAACAGCAAGGAGATCGTGGGAATCAATGTAAACGCTTTGGAGAGATTTGAAAACGGTTCCGTTGTGACTGTGGAGACTCTGCTTGAGAGCGGCGTGGTAAAGAATCCCAGAGATGGTGTCAAGATTCTTGGCAACGGTGAATTAACCAAAAAGCTGACGGTTAAGGTAAACGCCTGCAGCGAGGGCGCAAAGGCAAAAATCGAAGCGGCTGGTGGAAATGTAGAGGTGATCTAATATGTTTCAGACGCTTCGAGATGCCTTTCGGATTAAAGAAATCCGGAAAAAGCTTCTCTACACCTTGGGGATCATCCTGATTTTCCGATTGGGCTGCGCACTCCCGGCGCCGGGCGTAAATACCGCCTATTTTACCGCCTGGTTTGCCAGCCAGGCGGGAGATGCTTTTAATTTTTTTAACGCGGTGACCGGCGGCTCCTTCTCGGAATTGTCGATCTTCGCGCTGAGCATTTCTCCCTATATTACCAGTTCGATTATCGTACAGCTTTTGACGATTGCGATCCCGAAGCTGGAGGAGATGCAGAAGGACGGTGAGGACGGCAAAGAGAAAATCAATAAGCTGACCCGGATCCTGACGGTGGTGCTGGCCATTGTGCAGTCAACCGCGATGGCGGTCGGCTTTGGCGCGCAGGGCATGATCCTCCACTATACCTGGTACAACGTGCTGGTGGTCGTAGTGACCTGGACGGCCGGCGCCTCGGCCATCATGTGGCTGGGCGAGCGGATCACCAAAAACGGAATCGGCAACGGTATCTCGATGATTCTGTTGATCAATATCCTTTCGTCGATCCCCAATGACTTCGCGAAGCTGTACTATACTTTTATGGCCGGACGCTCGGTGTTGGTAGCGGTGATCGCGGCCCTGATAATCCTGGCCGTGATCCTGGCAATGGTAGTATTTACCGTGGTTCTCCAGGACGGCGAACGGCGGATTCCGGTGCAGTATTCTCAGAAGATGCAGGGCCGGCGGATGGTGGGCGGACAGTCCAGCAATATCCCGGTCAAGGTCAACACGGCCGGCGTAATCCCTGTGATCTTCGCCTCGTCCCTGATGAGCACACCGGTGATTATCGCCCAGTTTTTTTCGGTGAATCCGGAGTCCTTTGGCGGAAAAGTGTTACGAATGCTTTCCTCCAGCAACTGGATTAACCCGCGGGTCGGCTGGGGCTACTCGATCGGCCTGGTGATTTACCTGGCGTTGATTATCATGTTCGCCTATTTTTATACGAGCATTACCTTTAATCCGATTGAGATTGCGGGCAATATGAAAAAGCAGGGCGGTTTTATTCCCGGTATCCGTCCGGGTAAGCCCACTTCCGAATATATGGACCGTATCCTCAATTATATTGTGCTCATAGGCGCGATCGGCCTGATTATCGTGGCAGTTGTACCGATTGTGATTTCAGGCTTGTTTGGGATTGCTTCCCTGTCCTTCTTTGGGACATCCCTGATTATTATCGTAGGCGTAATCCTGGAGACGGTAAAGGCGATTGAATCCCAGATGCTGGTCCGTAATTATAAGGGCTTCTTGAACGATTAAAGGGAGGAAGCATGAAGATAATCATGTTGGGAGCGCCTGGCGCCGGCAAGGGCACACAGGCCAAAAAAATTGCCGATCGGCTGCAGATTCCTCATATCTCGACAGGGGATATTTTCCGGGCCAATATTAAAAACGGCACGGAGCTGGGAAAGGAAGCCAAATCCTATATGGACGCGGGAAATCTGGTCCCGGATTCCCTGACGCTTCGCCTGGTGATGGACCGGATCGCGAAGGAGGACTGCCAAAACGGCTATGTATTTGACGGCTTTCCGCGGACGATTCCTCAGGCGGAGGCGCTGGAGGAAGCGCTGCAGGCGATTGGGCAGAAAATTGATTTTGCCATTGATATCGAAGTACCGGATGAAAACATCATCCTTCGTATGGGCGGCCGGCGGGCATGCTTAGCCTGCGGGGCCACCTACCACACGGTCCATGCCGCTCCGAAACAGGAGGGGGTATGCGACCGCTGCGGCGGGGCGCTTACGCTTCGGGATGACGATCAGCCGGAAACCGTTAAAAAACGTCTGGATGTGTACCATAAACAGACACAGCCGCTGATTGACTTTTATCAGAACAGGGGCTGCCTGAAACGGGCGGACGGGACGAAGGATGTGGAGGAAGTCTTTCTTCAGATCCTGAAGCTGATAGAGGTGTAAGATGGCGGTATCAATTAAGTCTCAAAGAGAATTAAACCTAATGAGGGAAGCGGGGAAGATTCTGAATTATACCCTGCGGACCCTCGAAAAAGAAATACACCCGGGCATGTCCACATGGGACATTGACCGGATCGGAGAGGAGACGATACGCAGCTTCGGCTGCGTCCCCTCCTTCCTTAACTACAACGGTTATCCTGCTTCCATCTGCGTGTCGGTCAACGACGAGGTGGTCCATGGGATTCCCGATAAACACCATATTCTGCGGGAAGGCGATATCGTTAGCCTGGATGCCGGCGTGATTTACAAGGGCTATCATGCCGACGCGGCCCGTACGGTGGCGGTGGGAGAGATCGGCGCCGATGCGCGCAAGCTGATGGATGTAACCAAGCAGTGCTTTTTCGAAGGCGTCAAGTATGCCAGGGCCGGCAATCATCTGAACGATATTTGCAAGGCGGTGTCAGCCTATGCCGAGAGCTTTGGCTACGGTGTGGTACGCGATCTGGTAGGACATGGAATTGGGACACATCTTCACGAAGATCCCGAGGTGCCTAACTTTAATATGAACCGCAGAGGAATGCGCTTAAGACCGGGCATGACATTGGCGATTGAGCCGATGATCAATGCCGGGACCTGGGAAGTAGAGTGGCTGGAGGATGATTGGACGGTGGTAACGGCCGACGGAGCGCTGTCCGCTCATTATGAGAATACGGTTCTGATTACAAACGGCGAACCGGAAATCTTTACATTAAACGACTCGTTGTAGGAGGAAAAAAGATGTCGAAATCCGACGTGATTGAAATTGAAGGCCGGGTGGTAGAGAAACTGCCGAACGCCATGTTCAAGGTGGAGCTGGAAAACAAACATATCGTTCTCGCTCACATCAGCGGCAAGCTGCGTATGAATTTTATCCGTATCCTGCCCGGCGACAAGGTTACTTTGGAATTGTCCCCCTATGATCTGTCCAAGGGCCGGATCATCTGGCGTGACAAATAGAAAGTCCAACATCCGGGAGCTGGAGGGAGCCCTGACGAAGATCGTGGCCCTTTCCA
>CANSWW010000208.1 GCA_947650845.1 uncultured Lachnospiraceae bacterium | reverse complement strand
CCATGTATTCCAGGGCTTTAAGCGGCCGGACGGCAGAGCGGGCGTGCGCAATGAGATCTGGATCATCCCCACCGTGGGATGTGTAAACAACGTCGCCTCCGCTATCGAAAAACGCGCCCAGGCGTACCTGGCCGGAAGCGTTGATTCCATTCTGGCTTTTTCACACCCCTACGGCTGCTCTCAGATGGGGGAGGATCAGGAGAATCCCCGCCGCATCCTCGCAGACTTAATCAACCACCCCAACGCAGGCGGCGTGCTGGTGCTTGGCCTGGGATGCGAGAACAGCAATATTGATATTTTGAAAGAATACATCGGCGAATATGACGAAAACCGCGTGAAATTCCTCGTCTGTCAGGAATCGGAGGATGAGATACAGGACGGCTTAGAGCTTGTGAAAGAGCTTACAAACTATGCGGGCGCATTTACACGCGAGCCGATCCCCTGCAGCGAGCTGATCATCGGCATGAAGTGCGGCGGCTCGGACGGGCTTTCCGGCATCACGGCCAACCCGGCCGTGGGCGCATTTTCCGACCTGCTCATCGCGAACGGCGGGACCACCATCCTGACCGAAGTGCCGGAGATGTTCGGGGCCGAGACGCTGCTTATGAACCGCTGTGAGAATGAAGAGCTGTTTGAACAGACCGTAAAGCTCATTAATGATTTCAAAAACTATTTTACCAGCCATAACCAGACCATCTACGAGAACCCCTCTCCGGGAAACAAGAAGGGCGGGATCTCCTCGCTGGAGGACAAGTCGCTTGGCTGCACCCAGAAGTCCGGCTCCGCTCCGGTAAGAGGCGTATTGTCCTACGGAGAACCGGTATCCGTGCATGGACTGAACCTTTTAAGCGCCCCCGGAAATGATCTCGTAGCCTCCACTGCGCTCGCCGCCTCCGGCGCGCACATCGTACTGTTTACCACCGGGCGCGGGACCCCGTTTGCATCGCCTGTGCCCACGGTCAAGATCTCCAGCAACTCTGCTCTTTACGAGCACAAAAAGGGCTGGATTGATTTTAACTGCGGAACGCTTGTGGACGGAAAACCTTTAAAAGAGCTCGGGGAAGAGCTGTTCCAATATGTGCTTGACGTCGCATCCGGGAAAAAGGTCAAAGCCGAAGAGGCGGGCTTCCATGACATGGCGATTTTCAAACAGGGGGTTACTCTCTGATGCGTGCGCTTCCCCTGTTTCGCGGGATTATAACAGTTTTTAAGGAGGAATTAAAGAAATCATGAAAACCTTATCATACGATGTTCTGAAGGAATTAAACTACGACGGTTATCTGCTTGAGCATGCGCCGGAGCGCGTGCTGCAGTTCGGGGAAGGAAACTTCCTGCGCGCTTTTGTCGATTATTTTATTGATGTTATGAATGAAAAGGCCGGCTTTGATTCCAAGGTCGTCCTCGTGCAGCCGATCGAGGGCGGGGAAGCAATCAAAAACTTTATCAATGAGCAGGAGGGCCTCTACACCCTGTTCCTGCGCGGCAATGAAAACGGGCAAAAGGTCAACGCCAAACGCGTGATCTCCAGCGTCAGCCGCTGCTTAAACCCGTACAGCGACTACGAGGCTTACATGGAGTGCGCCAAAAATCCGGATCTGCGCTTCATTGCCTGCAACACCACAGAAGCCGGCATCCGCTATGACGCGTCCTGCGGCCTTAAGGACAGGCCCGCGGCCAGCTACCCCGCGAAGCTCACGCAGTTTATGTATGCCAGATATCAGGCGTTTGGCGGTGAGAAGGGAAAGGGCTTTGTGATCCTCTCCTGCGAGCTGATCGATAACAATGGCAAAGAGCTTGAAAAATGCGTCCTTAAGCACGCCGAACAGTGGGGCCTTGGCGAAGGCTTTATCAACTGGGTAAAAGAGGAAAATATCTTCTGCTCCACCCTGGTTGACCGCATCGTAACCGGTTATCCGCGAAACGAGGCCGCCGCCATCTGTGAGGAGCTCGGCTATGTGGACAATATCATCGACACCGGAGAGATCTTCGGATTCTGGGTCATCGAGGGCCCGGAAAGCCTCAAAAAAGAGCTTCCGTTTGACAAAGCCGGGCTTCCGGTGCTGATCACGGACAACCACAAGCCCTATAAGCAGCGCAAAGTGCGCATCTTAAACGGCGCGCACACCTCCATGGTCCTTGGCGCTTACCTCGCCGGCCAGGATATCGTGCGCGACTGCATGAAGGACGACGTGATCCGCGACTTCATGAACAAAACGATTTATGAGGAAATTATCCCGACCCTCACGCTCCCGGAAAACGAGCTGCTGGACTTTGCCAAAGCCGTGACGGATCGCTTCAACAATCCGTTCATTGATCACGCGCTGCTGGCGATCTCCCTAAACTCCACCTCCAAGTGGAAGGCGAGAGTCCTTCCCTCTTTTAAAGGCTATGTGGAGAAATACGAACAACTGCCGAAATGCATCACCGCATCCCTTGCCTTTTACATCGCATTTTACAGGGGCATACGCCTCGAAGACAGCGGCCTCATCGGCGTGCGCGGCGGCAGCGAGTACCTGATTAACGACGACCGCCCGATACTTGAATTCTATCACCGGCATAAGGACGACGACGCAGCGACCCTCGCGGCCGCGGTTCTTGCAAATACCGATTTCTGGGGCGAGGATCTGACCAAAGTCCCGGGCCTTCTGGACGAAGTGACAGCGGATCTTCAGGTGATTGAAGAAAAGGGCGCTTATGAGCTGATGAAACAGTGCCTGGAGCGTATTTGAAAATTCATTTCCGGCGTCTGCGAAAAACTGCCCGGATTTACCACATCGTTACAAAAGCCTGCCAAACCAAGCTGAAACGGCAGCCGCAGGTTTTTAAATAAATTACTGCCCTGCAAACGGCAGAGAATGGAGAGTCATATGAATTTAAATGTAAGGCCCAAAGAAGAATGTAAGTTTGACGCAGTGTCCCTGGGAGAGGTTATGCTTCGCCTGGATCCCGGCGAGGGACGCATCCGCACCGCGCGCTCCTTCCGCGCCTGGGAAGGCGGCGGGGAGTACAATGTGGTAAGAGGACTCCGCAGATGCTTTGGCATGAATACCGCCGTTATCACTGCCTTTGCGGATAACGAGGTGGGTATGCTGATGGAGGATTTCATCCTGCAGGGCGGCGTGGATACTTCTCTGATCAAATGGATGAAGACCGACGGAATCGGACGCGTGTGCAGAAACGGCATCAACTTCACTGAGCGGGGCTTTGGAATCCGCGGCGCTGTTGGCTGCTCTGACCGCGCGAACACCGCCATCTCCAAGGCCACGCCCGAGGATTTTGACTTTGACTATATTTTCGGGACGCTCGGCGTGCGCTGGCTGCACACCGGCGGCATCTACGCGGCTCTCTCCGAGCAGTCCTGCGAGACTGTGCTGGCCGCTATCAAGACCGCAAAGAAGTATGGAACCATCGTTTCCTATGACTTAAACTACCGCCCGTCCATGTGGAGCGCCATCGGCGGACAGGCAAAGGCCCAGGAGGTCAACAAAGAGGCGGCCAAATACGTGGATGTCATGATCGGCAACGAGGAGGACTTCACCGCCTGCCTTGGCTTTGAGATCGAGGGCAATGACGCGAATTTAAAGGAGCTGAACTTAGACGGCTATAAGAAAATGATCAACGAGGCGGCGCACGCTTACCCGAACTTCAAGGCTGTGGCGACGACGCTGCGCGAGGTAAAGACCGCTACGGTCAATGACTGGAGCGCGATCTGCTGGGCGGACGGCGAGGTCTACAAGGCAAAGGATTACAAGGGCCTTGAGATCATGGACCGCGTCGGCGGCGGAGACTCCTTTGCCAGCGGCTTAATCTACGGCCTTATGACGACCGGCGACGCGGAACTGGCCGTAAACTACGGAGCCGCGCACGGAGCGCTGGCTATGACCACGCCCGGAGACACCACCATGGCCAGCAAAAAGGAAGTAGAGGCCATCATGGGCGGCGCCGGCGCCCGCGTGCAGAGATAAGCAGGAGACTTTGCCATGGAACATATGAATCCTCTGTTGAAAGACAACAACAGCGAACACCGCTTTATCACCATCGGCGAAATCATGCTCCGGCTGACGCCGCCGAACTACGAAAAAATCAGGATGACCTCAACTTTTGAGGCCAGCTACGGCGGCAGCGAGGCGAACATCGCCCTCGCCCTCGCCAACCTGGGCGTTGACAGCACCTTTTTTACGGTCGTGCCGAACAACAGCCTCGGAAAGAGCGCGGTCCGGATGCTCAGAAGCAATGACGTGCACTGCACGCCCGTTATCTTAAGCACTCCGGAGCAGACGCCCACGCACCGCCTGGGAAGCTATTACCTTGAAACCGGCTACGGCATCCGCCCCAGCAAGGTCATCTATGACAGAAAGCACAGCGCCTTTACGGAGTTTGATTACTCGGCGCTTGACTTGAGGGAGCTTCTCGATGGCTTTACCTGGCTGCACTTAAGCGGCATCACGCCGGCTCTCTCCGAGGGCCTGCGAAAGCTGATTCTGGACAGCATGGCCATCGCCAGGGACATGGACATGACCATCAGCTTTGACGGAAACTTCCGCAGCACCCTGTGGTCCTGGGAGGAAGCCAGAGATTTCTGTACGCAGTGCCTGCCCTACATAGATGTGCTGATGGGGATCGAACCCTACCATCTGTGGAAGGACGAGGAAAACCACAGCAAGGGCGACGTAAAAGACGGGGTTCCCCTCCAGCCGGGCTATGAACAGCAGGATGCTGTCTTCCAGGCATTTATCGAGCGCTATCCGAACCTAAAATGCATCGGCCGCCATGTGCGCTATGCGCACAGCGGCAGCGAGAACAGCTTAAAGGCTTATATGTGGTATGAAGGGCATACCTTTGAGAGCAAGCTGTTTACCTTCAATATCCTTGACCGCGTCGGGGGCGGGGATGCGTTTGCCAGCGGGCTTATCTATGCGATGATGCACGGGTATAAGCCTATGGATATTGTGAATTTTGCTGTGGCCAGCAGCGTGATTAAGCATACCATACGCGGGGATGCGAATATTACGGATGATGTGTCGGCGATTCAGAATCTGATGAATATGAATTATGATATTAAGAGGTAGATGCAGCAGGTAAGTATTTTTAGGCTGTTCGGACTGTTTTGTGAAAGGGCCGCCAGGGCCAGATACTATATCCAACGGAACCCCGCTTTCGCTCAGAGAAAAGCGCAGC
>CANSWW010000207.1 GCA_947650845.1 uncultured Lachnospiraceae bacterium | reverse complement strand
AGGAGCGGCTGGCGGATTTGCGGGTGGATTCGCTGACGATGAACCAGGAGAGCCTGGCGGAGTGCTTGTACAAGGGGAAGTGGTTTAACCCGTTCCCTAAGTTTAAGTTTTCGGAGCGGCCGGATACGGCGGCCGCCTGCCTTTTGCAGGGGAGCATCATTGTGCTGGTGGACAATTCGCCGGCGGCGATGATTTTGCCTTCGTCGGTGTTTGACGTGATCGAGGAGGCGGATGATTATTATTTTCCGCCGGTGACGGGGACGTACCTGCGGCTGACGCGTTTTGCGACTTCGTTTGTGGCGCTGTTTTTGACGCCGGTATACCTTTTGATGATGCAGAACCCGGGGCATGTGCCGGAGTGGCTTTCGTTTTCGCTGGTGGCGGATGAGGTGAACGTGCCGCTTGTCTTGCAGTTTATCATCCTTGAGTTTGCGATCGACGGGCTGCGGCTGGCTTCGATCAATACGCCGACGATGCTTTCTACGCCTTTGAGCGTGATTGCGGCGATTGTGCTGGGCGACTATGCGGTGCAGTCGGGGTGGTTTAATTCCGAGGTGATGCTGTATATGGCGTTTGTGGCGCTGGCGAATTATTCGCAGGCGAGCTTTGAGATGAGCTATGCGCTGAAGTTTATGCGGGTGCTTTTGATGGTTTTGACGGCGGTGTTCGATGAGTGGGGCTTTCTGGCGGGGACGGTTCTGGTGATTGGCTCGATTGCGTCGAACCGCACGATCGGGGGGCGGAGCTATCTGTACCCGTTGATCCCCTTTAACGGGGCGGAGCTAAAGAAGCGTTTGTTCCGGGTGCGGATCAGCCATGGATATGAGGGGAAGCAGGAAGGGAAGGGCTGAGAGGGGGCGGCCGGGAGAGCGGTGGCTTTGACGGCTGTAAGGATATCCGCATGGCTGCGCCCGCCTGTGTGGCGGCCGTCCGGTGCTTTTATAAAAAAATTTTCTTGACAGAGGCTGCTCCAAAGAATAGAATAACAGTAAGGCTAGCCTAACCCATAAGGGGAGGGCGGGGGATGCGGGCGCTGTGTTTGGCCGGAGGCATCCGGGATCGGAGGAGCAGGCGATGAAGTTGAGCGAAGGGAAAACCGGCCAGGTATATGAGGTGCGGTCGATTGAGGATATGGATCAGATTACGCGGCGGCTGGAGGCATTGGGGCTGACGGGAAAGACGCAGGTTGCCGTATTGAACAGTAAGAAGCAGGGCTGTATGATTATCCGGGTACGGGGGACGCGCTGGGCCATCGGGCGCCGGATTGCAGAGGGGATAGAAGTGGAGGCGGTACAATGAAAACTTCGAGCAAGCAGACGCTGACCGTGGGTTTTGTGGGCAATCCGAATTGCGGCAAGACGACGCTTTTTAACGCGTTTACGGGGGCGAATTTGAAGGTTGCCAACTGGCCGGGGGTGACGGTCGAGCGGGTGGAGGGCGAGGCCAGCTACAAGGGGCAGAAGCTGCGGCTGATCGATTTGCCGGGGATTTACAGCCTGACCTGTTATTCGATCGAGGAGCGGGTTTCGCGCAAGTGCATCCTGGAGGAGGGCATCGACGTGATTGTCAATGTCGTGGACGCGTCCTCGCTGGAGCGCAACCTGTACTTGACCATGCAGCTTTTGGAGCTGAAGAAGCCGGTCGTATTGGCTTTGAATATGATGGATATTGTGGAACAGCGGGGCATGGAGATCGATATGCACCGCCTGCCGGAGATGCTGGGGGGGATCCCGGTGGTACCGGTGTCGGCCAGGCGCCGGAGCGGCCTGGACGTGCTGCTGCACGCGGTTGTCCACCATTATGAGGAGGGGCCGAATGAGAAGGTCGTGACGTATGGCCGGGGGCTGGAGGCGAAGATCGGCAAGCTGCAGACGCTGCTTGGCCAGGCGTACAAGACGCCGGGAAACACGCCGCAAAAGGAGAATGCGCCGCAGGGCCGGCAAGGGGGGAGTGCGCCGCAAAGAAGCGGTGCGGGCAGCGCCTTGCTGGAGAATACGCGCTGGCTGGCGATCAAGCTTCTGGAGAATGACGAGGAGATCGGGCGGCGTTATCCGGTGCGGGCGCCGGAGGTGCTTGACCGGTCGTATGAAAACGATATTATCAACGGGAAGTACGACTACATAGAGGAAGTGGTGGAGGAGTGCCTGTTCCACAAGGAGGAGAAGGCGGCGGCTACCGAGAAGATCGACGCGGTTTTGACGCACCGGGTTTGGGGGATCCCGCTGTTTTTGCTGATTATGGCGGCGGTGTTTTTCCTTACGTTTACGGTCGGCGATTTTTTGAAGGGGTATTTTGAAGAGGCGCTTGACTATGTGTCCTTGTCGGCATCGTCGTTTTTGACAAGGGTGGGAACGGCGCAGTGGCTGGTTTCGCTGATTGTGGACGGTATTATTGCCGGCGTGGGCGGTATCCTGACTTTTTTGCCGAATATTTTTATCCTGTTCCTGGCGCTGGCTTTTCTGGAGGATTCCGGCTATATGGCGCGCGTGGCCTATGTGATGGATTCGGTGATGGGGCGCGTGGGCTTGTCGGGCAAGGCGTTTTTGCCGATGCTTTTGGGGTTTGGCTGCACGGTGCCGGCGGTGATGGCGACGCGCGCGCTGGAGAGTGAGCGCGACCGGCGGCGCACGATTTTGATTACCCCGTTTATGTCCTGCTCGGCGCGGCTGCCGATCTATGTGCTGTTTGCGGGGATGTTTTTTCCGCACTCGGCGATGCTCGTGGCGTATTCTTTGTATATCCTGGGGGTGGCGGTGGCGATTACGGTGGCGCTTGTGGGAAACCGTTTATGGCCGGCGGGGGAGGAGCATGCGCTGCTGATTGAGCTGCCGGAGTACAAGACGCCGAATGCGCGCACGATCGCGATCTATGTGTGGGAGAAGGTGAAGGACTACTTGACGAAGGCCGGGACGACGATTTTCATCGCTTCGATCCTTTTGTGGTTTTTGCTGAATTACGGCCCGGGCGGTATGGTGGAGGATATCGCGGACAGCCTGGGGGCGGGGGCCGGCCGCCTCCTGGTGCCGCTTTTGGCGCCGGCCGGCCTTGGCCTGTGGCAGGTGGCGGTGGCGCTGATCAGCGGGCTGTCTGCCAAGGAGGTGGTGGTTTCGAGCTTTTCGGTGCTGTTTGCCATCGGGAACATCAATTCCGCGGCAGGGATGGCAGAGCTGGCCGGGGTTTTAGCGGGATATGGCTTTGGCCCGGCCAATGCCTATGCGTTTATGGTGTTCTGCCTGCTCTACAGCCCGTGTGTGGCGGCCGTGGCGACGATCCGCCGCGAGACGCGCTCCTGGCGCTGGACGCTTCAGATGGTTGCGTTCCAGGTGCTTTTGGCCTGGGCGGCGGCGGTGCTTGTGTTCCAGGTGGGGAGCCGGGTGTTTGAGTGAGATGACTTGATATCACGTTACCATAAAAAAGTGCTTGACAAAGTCGCTGGGGATGCATATAATGCTAGTAAACCGATGAGGGAGAGTAAGTAATTTCGGATACTCCATATCACAGAGAGCGGCCGGCGCTGAGAAAGCCGCATGCGGAACCGAGACGAATGGGCTCCTGAGGGCAAACCGAAGCGGTAGTAGGCGAGCCGGAGATGATCCTCCGTTAGCAAAGATCGGCATATGTTCGTATGCGCTGAGTGGATGTGTATATCACGTCAAGCCGGGTGGCACCGCAGGAGTAGATATAAGGCTCTTGTCCCTGCAGATTCATTGCAGAGGCAGGGGCTTTTTACGCGTAGGCAATGAGCAGTGCGCCTGGGATGAAAGGAAGGTTTGCGTGCATGTATGCACGCAAACCTGGATTTCGTCCCAGGCATAGGGCGAAGCCCGCGACCGAGATGGAGCGAAGCGGAATCGAGGTTGGCACTGCGGGCCGTGGTGCAAGTCCCAATGAGCTTGCCCGCCCCCTTTTCCTCTGCAACCCCAAAAACAGGATGCCAAGCGCATCCAAATCCCCCAAAAAACGGCGGGAAACGCAAGAAGGAGGAGACAAATCATGAGCAAACAGACCATTCCCTACAAAATCTATCTACAAGAAAACGAAATGCCCCGGCAATGGTACAACGTGCGGGCCGACATGAAACAAAAACCCGCCCCGCTTTTGAATCCCGGCACTCACGAGCCAATGACCGCTAAAGAGCTGAGCGCCGTATTCTGCGAAGAGCTGGTCAAGCAGGAGCTAAACGACAGCGACTGCTACATCGACATCCCGCAGGAAATCCAGGACTTTTACAAAATGTACCGCCCCTCGCCGCTCGTGCGCGCCTACTGCCTGGAAAAAAAGCTGGAAACCCCGGCCAAAATCTATTACAAATTTGAAGGAAACAACACCAGCGGCAGCCACAAGCTGAACTCAGCGATCGCCCAGGCCTATTACGCGAAAAAACAAGGCCTGAAAGGTGTGACCACCGAAACCGGAGCCGGCCAGTGGGGCACGGCGCTTTCAATGGCCTGCGCCTACTTCGGCCTGGATTGCCAGGTCTACATGGTCAAAGTATCCTATGAGCAAAAGCCCTTCCGCCGCGAAGTGATGCGTACCTATGGCGCCTCCGTCACACCGTCCCCGTCCGAGACGACCGAAGTAGGCCGCCGGATCCTGGCCGAGCACCCCGGCACCACAGGGAGTCTAGGCTGCGCGATTTCGGAGGCCGTGGAGGCCGCCACAAGCCAGGAAGGCTACCGCTACGTGCTGGGAAGCGTGCTAAACCAAGTGTTACTGCACCAGTCGGTCATCGGCCTGGAGACAAAGGCGGCGCTTGACCAGTATGGAATTGTACCGGATATCATCATCGGCTGTGCCGGCGGCGGCTCCAACCTGGGCGGCCTGATCTCGCCGTTCATGGGCGAAAAGCTGCGCGGAGAAAAGGATTACCGCTTTATTGCCGTGGAGCCGGCCTCCTGCCCCAGCTTAACCCGAGGTAAATTCGTGTACGATTTTTGCGATACGGGCATGGTCTGCCCGCTGGCGAAAATGTATACGCTGGGCAGCGGCTTTATCCCTTCGGCCAACCATGCCGGCGGTCTGCGCTACCACGGCATGAGCTCGACTCTTTCCCAGCTGTACCATGACGGCTACATGGAGGCAGTCTCCGTAGAACAGACATCTGTCTTTGAGGCAGCCGAGGAGTTTGCCAGGGTAGAGGGCATTCTGCCGGCCCCGGAGAGCAGCCATGCGATCCGCGTTGCCATCGACGAGGCGCTTAAATGCAAGGAAACC
>CANSWW010000206.1 GCA_947650845.1 uncultured Lachnospiraceae bacterium | reverse complement strand
CCTATTTTTGATTTTTCCAGTATGCCAGCGCCGCCTGCTTATCCCGGTACATCTGCTCGATCAGCTGTTCTTTGGAGGAAAATTTCATCTCCGGCCGGGCATATGAATAGAGCTGCACCTCCACTGTTTTTCCGTATACGTCCCGGTCAAATTCCTGAATAAAGGTCTCCGCCCCTCTCGGATAGGTTCCCTCGATCGTAGGCTTCATGCCGATATTGGTCACGCTCTGATAGGGGATCCCGTCCACAATCGTCCGCGAGACATAGACCCCGTTCGGCGGCAGCAGCTTCTTTGGCCCCGGCAGCTGATTGATCGTCGGCATGCCAAAGGTGCGCCCGTAATGATTCCCGTGCACTACCTCCGCCCGGATGCTGTAAGGGTATCCGAGCAGTCCGTTTACCTGCTCCATATGGCCCAGCTTTAGGAGCCCTTTAATATAGGTACTGGAAATATCGATCCCTTCCTTGGTCTTTAATTTTTCCCGCACCACAAGCTCATAGCCGCAGTCCCGGCTCATTTGCCGCAGAAGCTCCACATTGCCGGCCCGCCGGTAGCCGAAGCCGAAATCCGTGCCGACAATGATCTTTTTGGCCTGCAGCTGCCCGCAGAGGATTTGCACGATGAATTCTTCCGGCTCCATATGGGAAATCCGGTCGTTAAAGGGATACTCGATCAAGACCTCCAGCCCCTGCGCTTGCAGGAGCTCTTTTTTCTGTTCATTGGTCAGAAGCAGCTCCGGGCTGCGGCCGTCCACCTGCGCGCGCGGATGCGTGCCAAATGTAAAAACGACGGTCTTAAGCCCTTCCCGGCCCGCTTTGAAAAGCTCGTTTATCAGCACCTGATGGCCCCGGTGCAGCCCGTCAAACTTCCCCAGCGTCACGGCGCTGTCGCCGCCCGCCGTTATTTCTGTCGTATTCCTGAAATATTTCATCTCAGCCTCCGTAAAACATCTTTTCCAGCCGATAGCAGTCGCTAAGCGGCTCATACATATACAGGCCAAAAAAAAGGCCTTCACATGTATAGAGGCGCATCTTGATATAAAAGAGCTTGGTCACAGGCGCCCTGTTCCCCGCAAAAGCAAAGGCCTGGCCGCCGGTCGCCGGAAAATCGTCCTCCGGACTGCGCCGTACCCACTCCCGCTTTAAAGGGTTTCCGTTATACATATATTTTTCATATCCCGGCTGAATCCGGCAGGCCGCCCAGCTTGTAAACAGGGCGTCCGGCGGCTGCAGCGCCTCTTGTAGCCGCCCGGCCTCCACAAGCGTCTCAAGATGAGACAGCGTGATACTGTCCTCGATCCGGTACGGTCCCGATTGCGTGCGCAAAAGCGCCTCCATGCAGCCGCCGCAGCCCAACGCCTGTCCGATGTCATGGCACAGGGTACGGATATACGTCCCCTTTGAGCAGCTTACCCGTAATCGGACGCGCGGCCGTTCTATGGAGAGGATATCGATATCATAAAAACACACCTGCCGCGGATCCCTCTCTACGATCTTTCCCTCCCGGGCCAGCTTGTAAAGTCGCTTTCCGTCTATCTTGACCGCCGAATACATCGGCGGGATCTGCCACCCATCGCCCACAAACGAGGCAACGACCTGCCGGATCTGTTCCTCCGAGACCTCGACCGGCTGCTCTCTCAGGCACCGCCCGCTTATATCCTGCGTATCGGTCTCCCTTCCCAAAAGCAGCGTCGTCTCATAGGTCTTATTCTCGCCGCTCAAAAACCCGCAGACCTTTGTCGCCGTCCCCACACAGACAGGGAGCACACCGCACGCGTCGGGATCCAACGTGCCGGTATGCCCTATTTTCTTCATTTTCAGTATGCCGCGCAGCTTTGCCACCACGTCGTGGGAGGTAAAGCCGCGCTCCTTGTAAATATTCAGAATTCCGTTCATTCTTCGCTCTCCAACTGAAGTACGATCTGTTCGGACAGGTTATTGACCACGTCATAAAACGTGCCGCTCAGCGTACAGCCGGCCGCCCGGATGTGGCCGCCGCCGCCAAAGAAGGCAGCCACCTTGCTCACATCCACCAAACGGTTGGAGCGCAGACTGACCTTAAAGACGCGAAACTCCGTCTCCGTCAAAAACATCGCGCACTCGACGCCGGTCGTCACCCGCAGCTGATCTACAATTCCTTCCAGATCTTCGTAAGCCGCTTTATAAAATTCCATCGTCTTGCGGCTAATCATCGAAACGATGCACCGGCCGTCGCAAAAGACAATGCTTTCCACCAAAGCCCGCCCCAACAGCTGGTTCTGCAGGTACGTCTTGGCATAAAATGTATCCTGAATCAGGCGGGACGAATCGATGCCCTTTTCCATCAGAATGCCGGCCGCCTCCATGGTATGGCGCGTCGTATTGGAATGCTTAAACACGCCCGTATCATGTACAATACCCAGGTACAGGCATTCCGCCGTTTCCCGTCCGATTTGCTCCGGGCGCATCATATCAAAGAGAAGCTCGCAGGTCGCGGCCGCCCGCGGGTCAATAAAGCTTTCCGGGGCAAAGCCGTCGTTGGTCACATGATGATCTATGCAGACGATCCGTCCCGCATGCTCCAAAAGAGCCGCGTTTGGACCCAGCCGCTCCGAATCGCTTACGTCCAGGACAAAGCACAGATCATATTCTCCCTCCGTATAAAGCCGGATCTCGTCATACCCCCGCAAAAAGGAAAACACCGCCGGGGCCGGCTCCAGGTATACGTCCACGGTACAGGACGGATTCAGGCCCAACAGGTAGCTGCGCAGGCCCAGGCAGGCGCCCGTGCAGTCGCCGTCCGGGCGCACATGCCCGGTCACCGCTATTTTGCCGGCGCCTTTTAGCAGGCTGTCAATCGTCACTCTCTCCATCGCATTCATCTTGATCTCCCCCGTCTGGCCCCGGCCCGTCTCCCGGGCCCTTTTCTGTGTCATCCCCGGAAATCTCCGCCGTCACCTCCTCGATCAGCTTGGTCATGCGGACTCCATATTCGATCGACTGGTCGAGAACAAACGTAATCTCCGGCGTGTTGCGCAGATTGATACTGCGGGCCAGGCGGCCGCGGATATACCCCACCGCGCTGCGCAGGCCCTCTATGGTATTTTTAGCGGCTTCCTCGTCCCCCAGGACGCTGATATAGGCTTTGCAGTATTTCAGGTCCGGCGTAACGTCGGCGGCCACCACGGTCGTCATGGGGGAAATCCGCGGGTCTTTTAACTCGCCCCGGATGATATTCCCCAGTTCTCTTTGCACCTCTGAATTGATACGAACATTTTTAATGCTACGTTTCCTCATACAACCTCACTCACTCTGTTTTACTGTCTGGGAACCTCCACCATGATATAGGCTTCGATGGCGTCGTCCTCCTGCAGGTCGTTAAAGTCCTCAAATACCAGGCCGCATTCGTAGCCCTTGGCGACTTCCTTCACATCGTCCTTAAAGCGTTTTAAGGAGGCCAGCGCGCCCTCATACAGCTGGTCGCCGCCGCGGCTGATGCGTACCTTGCAGTCCCGCTGGAATTTGCCGTCCGTCACGAAGGAACCGGCAATCGTCCCTACGCCGGACGCCTTAAACAGCTGGCGTACGATCGCGTGGCCGATGATTTTCTCCTCAAACACCGGATCCAGCATGCCCTTCATCGCGGCCTCTACGTCCTCGATCGCCTGGTAAATGACCTTGTACAGCCGCAGATCGACCTTCTCACGCTCGGCAATCGACTTGGCCGTCGCGTCGGGCCGCACGTTAAAGCCGATGATAATCGCATTGGAGGTGGCGGCCAGCGTAACGTCGGATTCGTTGATCGCGCCGACGCCGCCGTGGATAATCTTGACGACGACTTCTTCGTTCGACAGCTTTACAAGGCTCTGCTTTACCGCTTCCACCGAGCCCTGGACGTCGGCCTTGACAATAATGTTCAGTTCCTTTACGTTGCCGGCCTTGATCTGGCTGAACAGATCGTCCAACGACATCTTCTGCTTCGTATCCTCCAATAAGCGCTCGCGGCCCTCGGAAATGAAGGTCTCCGCAAAGCTTCTGGCTTCCTTCTCGGTCGGCGTCGCCACAAAAATCTCGCCGGCGCCGGGTACGTTGTTTAAGCCTAAAATCTCCACCGGCGTGGAGGGCAGCGCCTCCTTGACCCGGCGGCCCTTGTCGTCCATCATTGCCCGGACCTTGCCGTAGCAGGAGCCCACCGCAATGCTGTCGCCGACATGCAGGGTGCCTTTTTGTACCAAGACCGTCGCCACCGGGCCCTTGCCCTTGTCAAGCTCGGCCTCGATGACTAAGCCCCGGGCCTGGCGGTTGGGGTTCGCCTTCAGCTCCTTGACCTCGGACGCCAGCAGAATCATCTCTAACAGCGTATCGATGCCTTCCTTCGTATGAGCGGATACCGGCACGAAAATCGTGCTGCCGCCCCAATCCTCGGGGATCAGCTCGTACTCGGTCAGCTCCTGCTTGACCTTTTCCACATTGGCCCCCGGTTTATCAATCTTATTGACCGCCACGATGATTTCCACGCCGGCGGCCTTGGCATGGCTGATCGCCTCCACGGTCTGCGGCATCACGCCGTCGTCCGCCGCCACAACAAGGATCGCGATATCCGTCGACTGCGCGCCGCGCATCCGCATCGCCGTGAATGCCTCATGGCCCGGCGTATCCAGGAAGGTAATCGGCTCGCCGTTACACTCGACCATATATGCGCCGATATGCTGGGTAATGCCGCCGGCCTCCTTGTCGGTTACATGGGTCGAGCGAATGGCATCTAACAGGGAGGTCTTGCCGTGGTCCACGTGGCCCATGACGCAGACGACCGGCGGACGCTTTACAAGCGTCTCCTCCTCATCTTCGATATCCTTCAAAAGCTCGCCCAGCACATCGACTTTTTCCTCTCGCTCGCAGAGGATCTCATATTCCATGGCGATTTCTTCCGCCATCTCAAAATCAATCTCCTGATTGATCGTTACAATCTTTCCGGCCAAGAACAGCTTCTTGACAATGGCGGACGGCTGAAGCTTCATCTTATCCGCCAGTTCTTTGATGGTCAGGGTATCCGGCAGGACGATGGTCTTGATCTCCTCCTCCGCCGGCGCAGTCTTTGCCTGACGGCTTCCGGGCCTTTGGCCCTTCTTTAAGAACATCTCCTCCGCTTCCTGCTTTTCATTGCGCTTGCGGTCCTGACGGGAATTCGTCTTTGGCTTCTGCGTCTGCTTGGCCGAGGGCTTGCCCATCGGAAGCGACTCGCCGCCCGTCCGGGCGCCGCGGGCCGCCGGCCCTCTTC
>CANSWW010000205.1 GCA_947650845.1 uncultured Lachnospiraceae bacterium | reverse complement strand
TCTTGATATCCTGCACCATGTTGTACTTGCGCACATAGGCCGGGCAGTGGCAGGCAACAAAGTTTGCCTTGGAAATCAGGTAGGTGGATTTGATCTTATCCTTGCCGAAGCGCAGGTGGGAGATCGTCACGCCGCCGGATTTCTTGGAGTCATAGTCAAAGTATGCCTGGGCATACATATCGGTATTGTCGCCGATGATCTTGATCGAGTTCTTGTTGGCGCCGACGGTACCGTCCGCCCCCAGGCCCCAGAACTTGCAGCTGATGATCGACTCGGGCGTCGTGTTCGGGTCCTCGCCCATCGGAAGGCTCAGATGCGTTACATCATCCTCAATGCCGACCGTAAATACCTTCTTCTCGGTATTGTTGAATACGGCGATGATGTGGCCGGGCGTCGTGTTCTTGGAGCCCAAGCCATAGCGGCCCAGGAAGACCGGCACGCTGTCAAACTTGCTGCCCTTTAAGGCGGCTACCACGTCAAGGTACAGAGGCTCGCCCAGCGCGCCCGGCTCCTTGGTGCGGTCTAATACGCTGATCTGCTTTACGGTCTCGGGGATCACGTCGATCAGGTGCTTGGCGCTGAACGGACGGTACAGGCGTACCTTGACCAGGCCGACCTTGTCGCCCCTGGCTACCATGTAATCCACGGTCTCGTCGATGGTCTCGCATACGGAGCCCATGGCAACGATGATACGCTCGGCATCGGGGGCGCCGTAGTAGTTGAACGGCTTGTAATCCGTGCCGATCTTAGCGTTCACTTTGTTCATATACTCCTCTACGATGCCCGGCATGGCGTCATAGTAGGGGTTGCAGGCCTCTCTGGCCTGGAAGAAGATATCCGGGTTCTGCGCGGAGCCGTTCTCACGGGGATGATTCGGATTGAGCGCGTTCGCACGGAAAGCGTCGATCGCGTCCATGTCGACCATATCCTTCAGGTCCTCGTAATCCCAGGTCTCGATCTTCTGAATCTCATGGGACGTACGGAAGCCGTCGAAGAAGTTGATGAACGGCAGCTTGCCCTTGATCGCGGCGCAGTGGGCAACCGGCGTTAAGTCCATAACCTCCTGCACGCTGGATTCGCACAGCATGGCCGCGCCCGTCTGGCGGCAGGCATACACGTCGGAGTGGTCGCCGAAGATCGACAGCGCATGGCTGGCAATCGCACGGGCCGATACGTTGAACACGCCCGGCAGCTGCTCGCCGGCAATCTTGTATAAGTTGGGGATCATTAACAGTAAGCCCTGGGATGCCGTAAAGGTCGTGGTCAGGGCGCCCGCGGTCAGGGAGCCGTGTACGGCGCCGGCCGCGCCGGCCTCCGACTGCATCTCGGTCACCTGCACGGTCTGCCCGAAGATGTTTTCCCTGCCCTGTGTAGCCCACTCATCCGTGGCTTCCGCCATAACGGACGAAGGGGTGATGGGGTAGATGGCAGCCACGTCCGAATACGCATACGATACATGCGCGGCGGCGTGGTTGCCATCCATGGATTTCATTTTTCTGCCCATAAAGTTTGTTCCTCCTATGGTAATTTTGATTTACACCGCTAACCCTCATTATACATGCATTGTGTCCGGCTTGTCAAATGCGTATTGTAAAAAAAACAATAACCTGCAAGAATTTTCCTACTGCCGCACCCGCTTTATGCAATATACCTTCATAAACTGAAT
Source organism: uncultured Lachnospiraceae bacterium (assembly GCA_947650845.1). Taxonomy (GTDB): domain Bacteria; phylum Bacillota; class Clostridia; order Lachnospirales; family Lachnospiraceae; genus RGIG7193. The sequence goes on along the minus strand of CANSWW010000205.1, from coordinate 3,591 downwards.
CAGTGTTTCATCATCCCCGCTCTCATAAAACCCGATCAGCATTTCTTTAAACGCTTCAAGCCTTTCGATCGGAACCTGAAAAATACCTATATTATGTACTGTCTACCAACAGTCGCTTTGCCATCGAAACCGCCGTATCCTGCATGCCGTTCCCTCTTCTTTCTTTATATATTGTTCTCAGGACATAATCGAAATCATCCTTGTTTCCGATTCGTATGGATACAAATCGTGCAGCTCGCCGGGAAGCTCCGCCTCCCCGCTCTGCGCGTCGTACGGATCGTTTCGAAGCCTCTTCATCGGCGGTTCGAAATCCGTCCGGAACCGTCTGCAGGACGGCATCCGAAAGGGATCCAGGTTCCCGAAATAAAAGCGCCGTCTTTCTTCGTCGCCTGCCCGGAACGCGCCGCCGCCAAAGGAGCAGTCGGCAAACAGCCATCCGTATTCCTCGATATAAAATCTGGCCCAGTCATGGTTCCCGACCCGCCCCGGATTGGCGTATAGACCGGACTGCCAGCGGGACGGAATCCCGGCGATCCGACACATCGTAATAAAGAGAAGCGCCTGCGCGCCGCAGTCCCCCTTCTGTCCGGCCGCCACATACTCGGGAATTATGGACAGCGCCAAATAATCCCGCATATAAGAATAATGAATTTGCTTTGTCACATAATCGTAAATCCGCCGGGCCTTTTCCAGAGGACGCGTTTCTTCTCCTACGACCTCTTCGGTCAACGCGCATAGCATCGGCGAGAACACGATATGCGGCGGCTGCTCGGACAAATCCTCCTCTTCCACCGCATCCAGGCAGGCATAGCGCGCTCGCCAGGCCGCCAGACGGCCTGCCGCATCCGGCGGCTCTTGCGAATCCGTCGGTGACCGCAGCGGCCCACGCGGCTCGTCGTTTTCATCCTCGCTCCACAAATCCACATAACCGGCTTCTATGTCATACTCATATTCCACCGCAAATTCCATTCCCGGCTGCCAGGCCGCCTCCCAGCAGATGGTACGCTGCCCCGCTGTCTCCGGTGCGATCCTAAGCTGCTTTATGCTTCCTGCCGGCCAATCCTTGACGCCGGTATCCAGAATGCGCGCCGCCTTTACCTGTGCATCCACTCCCGGCAGAGGCAGCCACACCCGCACCGCTTCCTCTGCCAAGCCTGCCGCCGCCCGTGCGGCCAAGCCCTCTTCCGCTTTTGGTAAAAGCCAAAGCCGGCTTCGCAGGCGGATGGTTCGCTTCATCCCGCCGTCCCTCTTCATCTGCCGGATCGCTTCCTGAAGAAACCTTTTCTCTTCGCTCTCCTTCTCCGGCTTCTGCCGGCGGCGTCTTTCATAATCGGGCCTCGTCTTAAACAGGTTCTCAAGTAAATTGTCCCGAAAATGCGGCTTCCCTTCTATATAAATCCAGTCCGCATAATCCGCATCCATCAGCTCCTGCAGCTCCTGCGGCCGAAAATCCGTCACGGCCTCGTCCAAAAGCCGGCACGCGTCGTCGCGGCCGAGCGGATAATTTCCCGGCAAACGTTTGAGAATTTTCTGTTCTAACAAAAGCCGCCGGCGCATCACCTCTGGCAGCTCTCCCGCCAGACGCCGCCTGATGATCCGTTCGGCAGCGGCAAAATCCCCGTGCCATTTATGCTTCAGGATATCCTCCGGCAGCGGCACAGACAAGGTTTCAATCCAATCGTTTTCATTCATAGCCCGCATGTCTCCCTTCGTTTTGCACTGTCATGCTATTATCTTGACCGGATTCTATTCAGGCAAGCCGCTAGAAATTTGTCGGCGTCATCTCTTTTCCGGCCAGTACCTCCTCATAGTCCTTGAGGTTTCGCTCCAGAAGCTTTGGCGTATTCAAACCATACGGGCATTTGCTCATGCATTGGCCACAGTGCAGACATTCTTTCACCCTCGCCATCTTCGCCTGCCCGCCCTCTGACAGGTGCGCCGCCGACGGCGACCGGCGCAGCAGCAGCGACATCCGCGCGCAGGTATTGATCTCAATCCCGACCGGGCAGGGCATACAATACCCGCAGGCCCGGCAAAAGCTGCCGGATAGCTGCTCCCGGTCCCGCTCGATCATAGCCTGCAGCGGCCCGGTAAGGACGGGCGGATTCTCTCCATAGCTCAAAAATTCCTCCAGCTCCGCCTCTCTTTGAATCCCCCAAATCGGCAGCACATTGTCATACTGCGCCGCATAGGCATAGGCGGCCGCCGCGTTTGTAATCAGCCCGCCGGACAAGGATTTCATGGCGATAAACCCAATGTTGTGCTCCTTGCAGGCCTCCGCCAGCCGGATATCCCGTTCGCTGGCCAGATAGCAAAAAGGAAACTGAAGCGTATCGTAAAGCCCGCTCCGGACCGCCTCCTCCGCCACCGCCAGCCGATGGTTTGTAATCCCGATAAAGCGGATCTTCCCCTGCGCTCTGGCCTGCTCCATCGCCTCGTAAAGGCCGCTTCCGTCTCCCGGCTTCGGGCAGAACGACGGATTATGAAACTGATAAATATCTACGTAATCGGTCTTTAACAGCGCCAGGCTTGTTTCCAGATCCTTCCAAAACCGCCCCGCCGTCTGCGCCGCCGTTTTCGTGGCAATGTAAAGGCGGCTGCGCTCCTTAGACAACGCGTACCCCAGCTTCTCTTCGCTGTCGGTATAGGCCCGCGCCGTATCAAAAAAAGTAATCCCGCCCCCGTACGCCCTTTGCAGCAGCGCGGCCGCTTCTTCTTTGGAGACCCGCTGGATCGGCAGCGCGCCGAAGCCGTTTTTATTTACCGTAATCCCTGTCTTGCCTAACGTAACCATGGTCATAATCCGTCTCCCCCTGTCTTTTATTCGTATGGACTCAATTTAATCCTTTGTGCGTAAAGCGTCTCCGGCTTTACTTATCGCAGGACACCGCATGCAGCACCTGCTCCACCTCAAACCGGCCGTTTTCATATGTCACGATCACGGCCGTCGCGTTAAAAAAGAACGTAAATTCCGGGAACCGTTCTTTGAGGCTCTCCCCGGCAATATGATGCAAAAGCAGGTTGAGGGATGCCCCGTGCCCGGCCAGCAGGATCGTCTTTTCCTCCTCGCCTAAAAGCGACTCCAAAAATTCCATCTCCCGCCGCACGACGTCCTCGCAGTCCTCGCCGCCAAACCGCCGGTAGCCGATCCCCATGCGCAGGTCGTCGATGGCGTCGTAATAAAGCTTATGCACATGGAATTGGTCGACCCCTCAAAATACCCAAAGTTAATCTCTTTCAGACGCTTTTCCCGCCGTACTGTAAGCCCCCGCCCGCTTAAAAGGATCTCTGCCGTATCGCAGGCCCGCTCGCTGGTCGAGCTGTAGGCCTCGTCAATCGGGATATCCGCCAGATGATCGCGTGTGACGCGCACCTGCTCGATTCCCTTCTCGGTCAGGGGCGAGTCGCACCACCCCTGGGTCAGCCCCAGCCGGTTAAACAGGGTTTCTCCATGACGCACTAAAATGAATTTCATCGTGTTTCTCCTTCTGCGCTTTTGTAGTTCGGTCGTATGATTCAGACACTATAACTATAGCGAAGATTGCGCAAAGAATCAATGCTTTCTATAGGTTTTTAAACTGGGCCTGGTAC
>CANSWW010000204.1 GCA_947650845.1 uncultured Lachnospiraceae bacterium | reverse complement strand
TGATGCCGTCGCTGTTTGAGCCCTGCGGCTTAAGCCAGCTGATGAGCCTGCGCTACGGCACGGTGCCGATCGTGCGCGAGACGGGCGGGCTGAAGGATACGGTGGAGCCGTACAATGAATATGAAAAGACGGGTACGGGCTTTTCCTTTACGAATTATAATGCGCATGAGATGCTGCATACGATCCGTTATGCAGAGCAGGTCTATTACGATAAGAAGCGCGACTGGAACCGGATTGTGGAACGGGCGATGCAGGCGGATTTCTCGTGGAGCGCTTCCGCGCGCAAGTATGAGGAGCTGTACAGCCAGATGCTGCAATAAGGCTTGGGGGCACGGCGTGTCCAAAGGTCCCGGGCCGCGGTGCTGTGCGTAATACGGACTACGGAAAGGGGCTTTGCCTTTTTTCGGGAACAAGAAGAAACAGGAAGCCAGGGAAGCCGGCGTTCAAACGCCGCCTCCCTGGCTTTTTTACGTCTGCCCCTGCCGTACCCTTTGCCGGTATGCGCTGGGCGTAAGCCCCATCTTCTGGCGGAAGAGGCGGGAGAAGTAGAGGGGGTCGGGGCAGCCGACGGAGCGGGCGAGGATGCGGATGGGGAGCGTGGTGTCTTTTAGGAGGATGCAGGCTTTCCGGATGCGGCAGTCGAGCAGGTAGGCCTGGATGGAAAACCCGGTGGCAGCCTTGAAAATGCGGTGCAGGTAGGAGCGGTTTACATTGAGGGTGTCGGCAATGTCCTGTACGGTGATGACGTCGGCGTAGTGGCTCTCAATGCAGCGAAGGGCTTCTTCTACGTAGCCGGATTGTTTTTCGCTTGACGAGGACGGGCGGCCGGGGAATTTGCGCGCGAGGAGAAAGAGGTATTCGTACATAATGCTGTTCATAATCAGGTCCCGGTTTTTGGGCTGCTTATCGGCTTCGAACATTTTTTCGTGGCAGAGGCGCATCTGGTCGTCGCGGCCGTAGTGGACGACGAGGCAGCCGGGGAGGGAGGTGCGCTCGAGGTAGCCTTGTACCTTCATGCCCTGCATGCCGATCCAGGTATAGCTCCAGGGGTCGTTTTGGTCGGCTTCGTAGTAGATCAGTTCGCCGGGGCAGATTAAGAAGGCGTCTCCTTCGCTTAGGCGGAAAAGCCTGCCGCGGGCTTTGTAGATGCCGTGGCCGTGGAGGACATAGTGGATCAGGTAGCCGGTGCGCAGGATGGGGCCGTAGCTGTGGCCGGGAGCGCAGTCTTCGTAGCCGCAGGTGTAGATCATGGCGTCTATGTTGCGGAAGAAGTCGTTGGAAAAGGTGTAGTCTTGCATGGTGCCTCCTGTCTGGCGCACAATGTGCGGCCGGGATGGTCATAAAGGTCAATACCTAAGTCACAAATGTCCATATACTTTTGATTATAGCGGATTATAATGGGAGATACAAGAGGCAGAGAAAAAATCGTTTCTTACCCTGTGGCCACGGGAATACCGGAATGCGAGGTTCTGCGAAAACGACAGAAGGAGGAGCGGGAAATGGATGCGGCAAAGCGGCAGAGATATGAAAAAATATCCATGGAGCTTACAAGGCTTGTGGGAGGCAGGGGGAATATCCAGGGGGTGGCGCACTGTGCGACGCGCCTGCGGATTGTGTTAAACGATAACGATCAGGCAGATTTAAAGGCAATGGAGGATGTGGATCTGGCAAAGGGCGTGTTTGTGGCCGGCGACCAGGTGCAGATTATTTTTGGCGCGGGCCTGGTCAACGATGTGTATGAGGTATTTGCGGAACATAATAATATGAAGAATATGAGCCTCAGCGATCTGAAGACGGTGGCCAATAAGAAGATGAATCCGTTGCAGCGGATTATCAAGGCGCTGTCGGATGTGTTTGTGGACATTATGCCAGGGATTCTGGCGGCGGCGCTGTTGACAGGGCTTTCGGGCGTGCTGGGGAATTTGGATTTTGTAAAGGCAAATGAGACGTTGTACGGGATTAACCGGCTGATCAATATTTCGTCGGGGGCGATTTTTGGGTTTTTGCCGCTGGCGGTGGCCTACAGCGCGTGCAAGCGTTTCGGAGGGCGGCCGATCTTGGGCATTGTAATGGGCTGCATTATGTTAAGCGACAGCCTGGCGAATGCGTACGCGGCGGCGCAGGGGACGGTGGATGTGACGACGCTGCGTATTTTTGGGATGGGCGTTGAGCTGGTCGGCTTCCAGGGGGGCATTATTGTGGCGCTTCTGATGGGCTTTGTGACGGCGAAGCTGGATATCTTTTTTGAGAAGAAGGTGCCTGAGGTGATCCGGCTGTTGCTGTCGCCGCTGCTCACGACGCTGGTCGGCGCGCTACTTTTGTTTACGGTGATCGGGCCGGTGGGGCGCGGGCTTTCTTCGGGAATTACCAATGGGCTGGTGTGGATGACGCAGAACCTGGGCGTGTTTGGTTACGCGGTTTTTTCGGGCTTGCAGCAGCTGGTGGTGATTACGGGGCTGCACCATATTTTTGGCGCGATCGAGGCGCAGCTTCTGGCGGATACGGGGCGTAATTTTTTGAACCCGCTGATGTCGGTGGCGATTATTGCCCAGGGCGGCGCGGTGCTGGGGTACCTGGTTATGCACAGGAAGGAAGTGAAGACGAGGGAGCTGTGCATTCCGAGCTTTATTTCGGTGCTGTTCGGGATCACGGAGCCGGCTTTGTTCGGGATCAACCTGCGGTATCGTTTCCCGATTATCGGGGGCTGCATCGGGGGTGCTTTTGGGGGGATCGTGGTGTATGTAACGAATCTGGCAGCGGTTGGTTTTGGGACGACGGTGCTTCCGGGGATTGCTTTGGCGGATCCGGCGGGCGGCGGCTACCTGAATTATGTGCTTGCCCATGGCGTGGCGATTGCGGGCGGGTTTTTGATGACGCTGGCGCTGGGGCGTTTTATGGATAAGGCGGCGCAGGCGGATGCGTCGGATGCAAAATGTGGGGCGCCGGAGGCAGAGGAAGCAGCGGGGGCAGAAGCGGAAAGCGCGGCGGTACAGGGAGCGCATAGGGCGGAAGCCGCGGCAGCACGGGAGGAGCCGGGGCGCGAGGCGTTTTACGGCTATGCCAAGGGGCAGCGGATCGCGATGGAGGATGTGAAGGACGCGACTTTTGCGGGGAAGGTGCTGGGCGACGGCGTGGCGGTGCTGCCGGAAAAAGGCTCGGTGTATGCCCCGGCAGACGGCAGGGTTGCGACGATTTTCCCGACGAAGCACGCGATTTGTTTTGAGAGCGTCTATGGGACGAATGTTTTGATCCATATCGGGGTGGATACCGTGAACTTAAACGGGAAGTATTTTACGGCGCGTGTGCAGGAGGGTGACGTGGTAAAACGGGGGCAGCTTTTAATGGAATTTGATAAGGAGCAGATCGAAAAAGAGGGCTATGATACGGTGATTCCGATGATTTTTGTGGAATTGCCTCCTGAAAAGCGTTTGGAGGCGGCGGCGCCTGGCCCAATGGACCCGGGCAGCGAGACGGCGGCCGTTTGCAGGGTATGAAGAAGAAATTGATTTTTTTGGATATTGACGGGACGCTGGTTTCTTCGATGGCGCCGCCTTCCGCGCTGGCTGTGAGGGCGGTGCAAAAGGCCAGGGAAAACGGGCACAAGGTGTTTCTGTGCACCGGGCGGAATATGCCGATTATTGGGCGGGATATCCTGGATATTGGCTTTGACGGCGTGGTGGCCAGCGCGGGCAGCCATGTGGAGGCCGAGGGGGAGACGCTTTTTGACCGGATCCTTCCGGAGGAGACGATCCAGGAGTGCCTTTCCGTGTTCCATGCGCAGGGGGTGTACTGCCGGATCGAGACGGCGGAGGGGATTTATACGGATCCGCAGATGGAGGAGGTTCTTACAAGGGCAGTGCCGGATCCGGCGAATTCGGAGCTGATCCGCATGCAGAAGGAGATTGAGGCGGGCATTCCGATCCTGCCGTATGGGGCATATCCGGGGAGGGGGGCTTATAAGATTTGCTTTACGAGCCGGAACCTGGAGGCGGTCGAGCGGACGAAACGGTTTCTTGGCGGGCGGTTTGCCTATGTCGTGCATCCTTATGGGGACAGTACGAGCTGTTTTAACGGTGAAATCATTCCGAACGGGATTGATAAGGGCAGCGGGCTTTTGCTGGTGTGCCGCTATTATGGGGCGGGGCCGCAGGATACGGTTGCTTTTGGGGACAGCCTGAACGATTATGAGATGCTGCGGGCGGCCGGGACAGGGGTTGCGATGGGGAACGCCTGTGAGGAGCTGAAACGGATTGCGGATGTGGTCTGCGAAGGAGTCCGGGAGGACGGCGTGTATTATGCGTTTGAGCGGATGGGGTTTTTGGCGGGGTAGTTTGCGGGGAGAGAGCGTCGGCCGTGGGCGGGCGCTTTTTTCTGTTTACGGGAGAGGGGTATCCTCCGGCCGGCCGGTGACCGGTAAATCTTTTAAGGATAAAAAATAAACGAGAGCCGTAAGCGGTTGTAAAGGGAGGAAAATCTGGTATAATGAAAGAGGGAGAAGGAAAGGGCAGAAAAATGAAGGATACAAAGATACAATGGCATCCCGGCTTTGTGGCGGCGATGAATTTGGAGTTTGAAAAAAACAGGGCGGACTTGGTTTACGAAAAAGAATATAATCTGAATACAAAGCCGCTGGAGATTGACCTTTTGGTAATCAAAAAGGATCCTGGGGTTAAGATGGTGAACGAAATCGGAAGGCTGTTTTGCGGGCACAACATTATGGAATATAAATCGCCGGACGACCATATGGATATTGACACCTTTTATAAAGCAGAGGCATATGGCTGCCTGTATAAGGCGTCCGGCCAATATGTGGATGAGCGGAAAGCGGACGATATTACGATAACCATGATCCGTGACGTGAAGCCGGAAGGCCTGTTCCGGTATTTTGAAGAGCATCATACCAGAGTGACGAACCCTTATGAAGGGATCTACTATGTTTTGGACACGGCTTGGTTTCCCACACAGATCATTGTAGGAAGAGAACTGGACCAGAAAAATCATACTTGGATAAAAGCCTTGTCCGACAAAATCAGTAGGCAGGAGATGGGGGAATTATTGGAAAAGGCAAACAGCCTTGGGCAAAAATTTGATAGGGAGCTTGCGGATTCCGTATTGGAAGTAAGTATCAAAGCAAACAGGCAGGTTGTAGAGGGATTGAGAGGAGATGACAGTATGTGCCAGGCGTTGTTGGAGATTATGCAGCCGGAGATCGACGCGATTGTGGGCGAAGCCAAAAAAGAGACGGTAGAAAAAGTGACAAGGGAAGTAACAAAAGAAGTAACAA